>JAZRWV010000017.1:0-1623 GCA_045599925.1 Myxococcota bacterium | reverse complement strand
TCTGTCTGCTAATGGTTTGAGTTTAATTGACATAACTGTTTTATTTTTAAGGTTTAACAATAAATTTTCTGATAAAAGTGCCCTCTGGCTAAAAGGGCGACAAAAGTAACAATTATTTTTTGATTTTGTTTAATTTATAATTGAAAAAAATCGTGTACTTTTGCAAACTTATTTAAATGGTATGAAGTTGAAACTCGCCATCGTAATTCTGAATTGGAACGGAAGAGGTTTTTTGGAGAAATTTCTTCCCGCGTTGTTGGCGCATACACCTGATTATGCGAGAGTTGTGGTGGCCGACAATGCGTCGTCTGATGATTCGATCGCATTTTTGAAAAACAATTTCCCCGATGTGGAATTGGTATTGAATAATCAGAATTACGGATTTGCTCAGGGCTATAATGTGGCCTTGGCTCAGATTGACGCTGAATATTACTGCCTTTTGAATTCAGATATCGAGGTTGCGTCTGGTTGGGTGGAACCGGTGATGGAAGTGATGGCTGCTCATCCCGACATCGCTGCCGTTCAGCCGAAAATCCGCAGTTATCATGAACGCGAAAAGTTTGAATATGCTGGCGCGGCGGGCGGTTTCATCGACAAATACGGCTATCCGTTCTGCCGCGGTCGCCTCTTTGATACCATAGAAAATGATGAGGGACAATATGATAGCGCTATGGACATTTTCTGGGCTACCGGCGCCGCGCTCTTCGTCCGCAGCCAGGTCTATCATCAGCTGGGCGGCCTCGATGCCGACTTTTTCGCACACATGGAAGAAATCGACTTCTGTTGGCGTATGAAAAATGCCGGCTACCGCATCGTGGTCGAACCTCGTTCCGTCGTCTTTCATGTCGGCGGCGGCACCCTGCCCAAAAACAACGCTTTCAAGACTTTTTTGAATTTCCGTAACAACCATTTCCTTTTACTCAAAAATCTGCCAAAATATCGCCTGCTCCCGACCTTTTTCGTGCGTGTTCTGCTGGACAATGTGGCGGCTTTCGCTTTCCTCTGTCAAGGCCATGGTAAAGACTTCAAGGCGGTTTATAAAGCGCATTTTGCTGTCGTTAAACAATTTAAGCATTATAAGGCGAAGCGCGTCGGTCAGCAGTTCGGCGCCTATCAGGATGTCTGTAAATCTCCCATCCTCATACAATATCATTTAAAAAGAAAACATCGTTATGATGGTCGTTCTTTCTTTTAATAACCAATTGTGATTGGATATGGAAGCTTTTTTCTTTGGTGAATTTTATAACTATTTCCTACTGGGCATGACGCTGTTGGCATTGGTGGTTTTCACTCTGCTTCAGTTCGTTACGCCCGCCTATGGTATGACTTTCAACAACCGTTGGGGTGTCTCCATCCGTAGTAACTGGGGTTGGTTTTTGATGGAATCCCCGGTTTTTTTGCTCATGCTCGTTATTTATGGTGCGGCTTTTTTCAAAAATTACCCATACACCGTTGACACTTTCCCGTGGGTGACGACGGCCATCTTCGTGCTGTTTCAACTGCATTATCTGCAACGCTCGTACGTGTTTCCTTCGAAAATGCGTGGGACGAGCAAAATGCCGCTGTCCATCATCTTTACCGGATTCTTTTTTAATCTTACGAATGCCTATATGCAGGGTGGCT
>JAZRWV010000016.1:0-21647 GCA_045599925.1 Myxococcota bacterium | reverse complement strand
GTCCGGGGCAGAGCCCCGGCTAAATAGTAACGACATTTTGCTTAAAATATAAAGAGCTTCGCCTGTTTCGCTATCGCTCAACACGGCTTCGCCCGGCCGGCTATTTCGCTGGCGCTCAATACACCGGCCGATTCGCGCTATTTTCAATACGCGCGACTTTATTTATGTGCTGGCAAATTCAGCCACACCTACGGCGCAAAAACTAAAAAAAGCGGCACGTATGGCGATCGAGCCATAGTGCCGCTTCGCAAGGCGTATCGGCGCAGCCGATAGCCGCGCCCCCAAAAAATCTTAATGACAGCCGGAACTAAACTTGCTGCCGTTGGCACAATACCCCGGACTGTTCGGAATCTCGCTCGTATTGGTCGTCACATCCGTATGCCAGATAAGGGTTTCATCGCCGCCCAAATCCGCCGACCGATTCTGCGACTTGCCACTGGCTGTGGACACAGCAGCTCTCTTTACCAGACCGCCTTTTTCCGCCCCCTTGGAAAGCCAGATGGCATACGCACTTCCGTTCGTCATAGAAGAATTCAGACCAAGAATGTTGATACCGTCAGATGGCATCGGAATCTCTTTTTCAGAAACAACAAGCACACCATTTTTAGGAATATTCCCCATCAGCGTTACCTTTTTTGTCGGCGTTCCACTCATATCCGTCGCATTTTGACCGAAATTGAGCACAATACCGTCAACATTGAGGAGATTCGAGGTTTTATTCACGATTTCAACGAATTCGCACTGACTTGTTCCAGTCTGAATGGCAAAATTGGCGCTCGACTTGGGCGCTCCCATGACCTCATTGATGACGAGGTCCGAAATCGAAGCCACGACGGGCATATCACCGGCACAACGACCGCCATTGCACTGATTGGAAAGGCAGTCGGAATTTTGCGTGCAGAGCTTGTCATTCACACATCCAGAACAAGTCGGGCCTCCGCAGTCGACATCCGTTTCATCGCCATCTTTTCGCTCATTTTGGCACTGCGTCTTACATCCATCGCTATAAAGACCGCCATTGAGACAATAGCCGGGCGTGGCATAGGCTGCATAATCAGCAAATGCCGTTGTTTTCGCCATTTCAGCACCAGCCGTCATATCAGGATTGCGATTGAACGACGAATTGGAAACACTGCCAATGGAAAGGCTTGAAATCTGTGTACTCGTTTTGGATGACGTGACAAGGTCGATATCATAAGTCCATGTACCTGTAAGAAGTTTCGGAACAGATACATAGAAAGAAACGGCATCATCCGGAAGCGGCAAGTTCGCACAGTTGTGAATGACGAGGAGATTTTTGGATTTCAGAACGCCATAGAGATCAATTGCGGTCGGAGACTGAGCATTTCCAGAGCCATTTGTGCCATTCAGGACGAGCTGCAGCCCATAAAGATTCATGTTATCAGTCGTCGGGTTGGCGATTTCTATGAATTCGCAGGCAGGAACATCTGCGTTGAGCGAAAAAGGCTTACTGGTTGAGCTGCTGTCAAAGACTTCGTTGACGATGAGCTTTTCGGGATCAGCCGATACAGCCTGAGTTGCTTCACAAACAGTGTTATTGCAAATACCGTTGGCGCAGTCCGAATAGACTTTACAAGCTTTTCCAACTTCACAGGCAGAACATGAACCGCCGCAGTCGACATCGGTTTCGTCGCCATTTTTAACACCATCCGAGCATGAAATGCATTTGCCCAAAGTGGTGTCACAAGTCCAGTTTTCTTCGCAGTCATTGTTGTTCTGGCAAGGAGCTTTTTCGCATCGACCAATGTCATTGCAATATCCGGAAATGCAGTCTGTTCCTGACTGACACGTCTTTTCATTTTCGCAAGGTTCGCAGAGAGGACCGCCGCAGTCGACATCGGTTTCACCTTCATCGATTTGCTGGTTGATGCAGGTCGTGATGCAATCCTCAGAGAAAAGCCCGCCATTGGCACAATATCCTGGGGAATTGTGATTTTTAACATTGACTGTGTCATGGAAAACGAGATCTGAGGCCAAATCGAGGTCTTTCAGACGCGTCTGAGACTGTCCGTTTGCAGCAAGTCCTTTTCTTAAAACGACACCGGACCTGTCAGTGCCGTTGGTAAGCCAGATGTCATAATCCGAAGTATTGGCGAAGATATCTGTCGTTTTGGTATAGACCTGTTCATGCATATCGGAAGGCAACGGCAGGCTTGAACAATTGTGAATGACGATACCGTTTTTCGGTTCGAGGATATTGAAAAGCGGGATTTCAACAGGCTTGTCTTCCGTACCGGATTTTCTGAATGCGACAGACCAGCCATTGAGATTCCTCCGAACACTTGCAAGACTGACGATTTCGATGAATTCGCACTGATTGACATCAGACTGAGTGCTGAAGAACTGACTAGGTCTTGGAGAACCCATCACTTCATTGATGATGAGTTCATCGACCTTGAAAGACTCAATGGGATCGCCGACGCAGACAAAACTCTCACAAGTATAGGAATAACAGTCGACTTTTGCCTGACAAACCTTGCCGGCATCGCAGGGACCGCATTCAAGCCCGCCGCAGTCGACATCCGTTTCTGTACCATTTTTGATGTTATCGGAACATGATTCACAGATGCCGGTATGAGTGTTGCACCATCCATTCGGACAAGCGGATGCATCGGTGCATTTTGGGGCAACACAAACTGAATTTTCACAAGAATTGGAATCGCAGTCTGCATTGTTGATGCATGCTTTACCAATCCCGCACGGAGAACACAAACCACCGCAGTCTATATCCGTTTCACCACTGTCGAGCTGTTCATTTTCACAAAGCATTTCGCAGTGATTTTCGAATAATGCGCCATTGGTACAGTATCCCGGACTGTGTTTAAGACTGGCATTTATCGATGTATGATTGACGAGGGGCAGTTCATCTTCTGAATATTCAACGGGTTCAAGGACATGAGAAATGCCGGAGGATGGAGCGTCCGTATCATAAACCGTCTGAAGCACCTCTTCACCGTTCATCAGGGAAGTTTTATAGGTTGCAGTATTCGTGAGGAAATTTGCAGCCATTTTATCGCTGACAATGCTGATGGCATTCTGAGGCATTCCCTTAATTTCAGAGCCAGCCACCACTGCAGCCTGATGCGGCGGCAAACAGCCTTTAAGAGCTATTATTTTGGCGGATTCCGATTTATCAAGCCGCGAAAGCGAAATTGAGACATTGTCCAGATTGAGGTGTTTGTCACCGAGGTTAACAACTTCGACAAATTCAACCTGTTTTTGTTCCGCATCGGCAACGAAAGACGCCATATTACCGGAAGAGCTTGCATTATTGAGGATTTCCGAGATCACGAGTTCACCGGCAGACGGTTCAACGCACTCGATTTTTTCCCCGGTACAAACATTATTTTCGCAGTTAAATGATTCGCAGTCATTATTGGAAGCACAAGTTTTTCCTTCCTGACAACGTCCACAAGCGAGTCCGCCGCAGTCAACATCGGTTTCGTCACCATTTTTAGTCTCATCCGAACAGGAATGACATTGTCCGGACCCGGCATCACAAACCAGCCCATTCGGACAACCGGTGGATGTGCATGATTTAAATTCACAAACGTGATTGAGACATAATTCAGAGATGCAGTCGCTGTTTTGATCGCATTTCAAACCACTTTCGCACGGATTGCAGACTGAACCGCCACAATCGACATCGGTTTCACCGGCATCCTGCTGGGCATTGCCGCATAAAGTGTCGCAGTTATTGAGATAAAGTGCACCATTGGTGCAATAACCGGGTGAATGTTTCGTTCCTGCAGGCATCTTTTCGGAAATGCTTGCTTCGGTATGCAGGAACAAAGGTCGTTCCGATGAAGAATATTCGAGAGGATCGAGCACTTCTGAAATACCTGTTTTGGCAATTCCCCCGGTCTTGACCGCATGAAGTGTTGAAAAAATGGAATTTCCGTGTTCATCATAGGATTTCTGAACGAGTTTACATGAATAAGCAGCCGTATTTGTCAGCATTCCTGCCGAAGAAAACGACTGAATATTCACGACTCCATCGGGAAGATCTGTGATGGGAAGGTAAGAAATAACAGCAGCATTTTTAGGTTTCAGACATCCTTTCATCGGGAAGGATATTGTTTTATTGCTGTCATCGTCCATACGAACACATTGAACCGTGATTGGACTTAATGCGATTGATTTGTCTGAGTGGTTAAAGATTTCGATGAATTCAGTCTGTGAAGATGCAGGCGTATAGCTTTCGAATAACTTTCCTGTCGCGGCATTATTCATGATTTCAGTGATGAGGAGCTCTCCGGCACCTGCCTCGGAACATCCCTTTTCCGGATCGACACAAAGTCCATCCACACAGGAATTGTGTTTGCAGTCTTCATCAACCTTGCAGGCTCGATCCTCTTCACATTTGGCTCTGCATCCATGGCCACAGTCGACATCACTTTCACCTTCAGAAAGAAGTCCATCCTGACATGGATCAATGACACAGATGTTATCGGAGCAAATCTCATTATCCTCGCAATCGAAAGTATTATTACATGATTTGGGAGGAGTAACTTCTGCACAAGAAGCAGCAACCGCAGCAGTAGTCGATAGAATACAGAGAATCAGAACTTTTTTAGGGCTATTCATGATGTATCTCCATAATGAGGCAAACGTCCAATCCATTCAACAAGAATACTATGCCGTATTATGAAGACAAGATCCAATAGCAGAGTTAATTTTTTATGTCTTTTGTATTTGTTCAGCCGGAGGGTATCCCCGGCTGTTTCTATCCGTTCAATTGTGTATTATTTTTTAAACATGGCGGACAGTCCTTTTAGCCCTTTCTGAAGAAGCTGCTGATTGGACTGATTTATGGTTCGCGTCGAAGTATCGGGTTCAATTTCACACAAGCAGTAACGCCAGCGTTCACAACAACTCATAATCCACTGAACGATAGCAGCCATATTGCCTGCTCTCTGAAAAGATCGACTATTGATTGCATCGATCACCATTCGGAATGAGGGATTTGGTGTATTTGGCTGATAAAATCCGTATTTATTCTGCAGCTGACGAAGGACTTCTCCCTGAGGAATGATAGGCAATTTTGCCTTAAAAAGTTCCGGAGAAAAAATCGTCTCAATGGCTTCAACTGGAATGCCAAATCTGGAGGCATGTTCTTCGCAGGAAAAGTCAAAACAAGGAAATGCAGCAAGCCATCTCCGTTCACGCTGATAAATCTTAAAAGCACTGATTGCGTAATCAGAACCATGTTTTTCATCATATGCAAGAGCCATCCGAATGCTGTCTCTTGGGGAAATTTCCTTAAACATTTCAAGCGATTCAGGAAGAAGAAGTAATGCAATGGGATCCGAAGTCAGAAATGAAACATGGGCATGCGGCATATTGCCATCGGAATCGCAACCGACAGCTTCCAGGGTTCTCAAACGAAGTTCCTGCAAAAAATGCTGTTCTTTTGTCAGATGAACGGCCGATGAAACAAGAGAATCGACAGAAGCCAGAATTTCCATTGGCGAAGAAGACGCAACAACAGTCTGTAATGAGCTTGCGGCCCGAACTACATTCGAAGAAAGTGTGTTGCTGATGATTCTCCCAAGTCTGTCAAATCTGCGTTCAGGGGAATAATCAGTACGCTCGAGCTCCGGCTGATTGGAAACAGCCATTTGTGGAAGCAATGCATAAAGCTCCTGCATGAGTTCCAGCATATTTTCTTCCCAAAAGTCATCTTCAGAAAGCTGAAGGGGAAACGGTCTAATTTTCTCAACCTGATAGACCTGTTGCTGATTAATTTCGTTGGCACAGATGAGAAAAATATTGTCTTCAAAAGGAAGAGTCCACCCGATGACATAGAGATGATCATCCTCCTGAACAGTTCCCCAGGTTGAAAGACATCCATCGACAGATATTTCAGAATGAGCATTTGGCCCGGCAAGGGTATGAGCAAATCCTCGCTGATAAGAATGTCTGAAGCTCCATGCTCTTGGGGGGGTACACATGAGATGACGCACGATAAGAGAAGCTTCGGCATTGGGAAGTTTTGCACTCACAGCCGTCTGAAATTTCTTTTGTGAAACGAGTCTTGGCTGAGTAAACAACAACATGGACCAGACTGACGATGCTCGAATTTCATCATCAAATCGACGTCCATTTCCGAGAACACACTGTTCAAACTCGATGAACGGGTTATCCCCTTCGTGTTCAAAATGTTCATGAACTTCAAGAGCAGTGTCGCGAATGGTATTAAAGATTTCAGACAGCTTTTCGAGTGGCGCTTTTTTTTTCATAGAATTCAGTATTAAATAAAGACAATCGGCTTATTTGCGAGAACTCTGGCGTAAGATTTCAAATCGATGGATTTAAGAAGCCAGCGAAGAGCAAATTCTTCAGGAATGAGATGAAACCAGGGACCCGGCTGAAGCAATCTTGCAAATGCAGACACATTGCCACGGACATACATTTCGAACAATTTCATGAGTTTGTCTTCATCCGGAAATGTTGCAAGCGTTGGCCGCATAATGAGTTTGATAAAAAATGGCGTTCGTGCCCCTTTTTTTAGAGAATAGCCATGTTTTTCAAAGAAATGCTGCAACAGAAGACTTCCAATGGTTCCCAGGAAATGACAGACAAGATATTCTGAACCAGCAGGAATAGCCTCCAAAGGAATGCATCTATCCTGTCTCATCAATAATCCGTTCTGAGGAGTAAACTCATTGGAACCATCATAATTAGGAGCGACGCAACGAATGTAAAGAGCATCATCCTGGATGTTCATATATCGTGCGAAATCCCTTGCCAATCCAAGTGAATAGCGCGGTGGTTCCAGAGCAATAAACCCAAGTTCGGAAGATTCAGCCCCTCTTTTCACAAAGATTTTTTTATCCTTAATATATGAAACAGTATGAGCATTTCCGGCGAGTGTCAGCGAAACCCCGGATCCCGTAGCGATGGCATCCCGACTGGATTGCTTGAGATAAACAGATCCAAGAGTTCGTCCCGTCACACTATCAACGACGTCTGTTTCAGGACGGTCTGCAATCATGGAATGCATGTACCCGCGATTGAAAAGGAATTGCGTTTTTGATTCAGGAACATAACGCCCGCGTTCAACTTTTCGCAACAGGCCATTTTGTGTCATTTCATCAAGAATAACGCCGCAATCCTCAAGCGTATACAACTCATGTGCAGAAGGCGCAAGTCGATCAAAAAGTGCCTGTTTTCCAACCCAGCACTGGGGATTCTGCAGACAGATGGAAAGAGCCTGCTGTACGATTGCCGTCGGTCTAAAAAAGACAGGATCCGGGAAAAGCAGCTCAGTTTTGGCACATTCAACGAGATGCAAAAAGCGATGAGCATTAAACTTATTATTGGCCAGGCAGCATACTTGAGAAAAAGACTGTGTACGACTTCCACGCCCGATACGCTGAATAAGCGAAGAAACATCGGGCGGCGGTCCAAGAAGAATGATGCGATCGACATCACCAATATCAATACCAAGTTCCAGAGTACTTGTGGCGACACAAGCGGCATTTCTTGCCCGAAGAAAAAGCTGTTCGGTACGCAGGCGTTCTTCTTTGGAAAGGCTCCCATGATGCGCAAAAACGATAGAAGAGATTCGGGGATTTGCGCGAAGCGCATGAACAATATTCTCAACATTTGTTCGAGCATTGCAGAAAGCAATTATCTTCCTCGTTGGCGATTCGAGAAGCATCTGTTGAATAAGCTGAACTGTCTCATCAATGGCCAGTTTCGGGTCTTCGTGAATGATTTGAATGGTTGCCCGAATATCTCTCGTCCCATTTGGGCAGGCAATCATCTTTCCTTCCTCGCCAAGAAATGCGCGAGTGATATGTTCGATTTCTGGAACCGTCGCACTGGATGCACAAATCTGAATGGGATGTTTGTTAAGAATTTTAAGCCGGGTCAGAAGACACTGCAACTGATCGCCGCGACCATTGCCATGAATGAGATGAATCTCATCGATCACAATTGCATCGAGATATAGAAAAGATGCCGGTTTTCTTGCGATCAACGAATCCAGTGATTCCGGGGTTGTGATAATAATATGTGGCGGATTTGCCGTTTTAAAATTGGGATTATCACCTGTACGAATGGCAATTTCCAACCCGACATCTGTAACTGGTTTTTGCAGACGTCTGCAAAGATCATTGCAAAGAGCCTTGGTTGGCGCAACAATCAAAATTGCAGGACCTTTTCCGGAATCGACATGTCCTTTTATCGAAGCATGTTCCAATGCTGGATTTTTTTTCTGTTCAGAAGTTGAAATCTGGACAGAAGTCTTCTTCATGGAACGATTTCTAAGATAACGTTCCAATATGGGAGCCATAATAGCTTCGGTCTTTCCTGAAGCCGTTGGAGCATTCACAATAAGTGATTCTCCACGAAATATCGGAAGGATCGACATTCTCTGAACGTCCCTCAAATGAGGAAAACGAGCAAAAAATGCATGCCATGTACAGGACAAAACAGCCCGAAGTCTGTCTTCAGATTCGAGCTCAACGGTTGTATTGATATTCGTCATTAATAATATTTGTTATCACGAAAATGCTAGAATTGGAAATCGGCAGGTATCACTGAATTGGCAAGAGGACCGCTAAATGCAGTCATAACTTCACATCCGTCTTTGGTGACGACCAGGGTATGCTCAAATTGAGCAGACCATTTTCCGTCTTTTGTCACAGATGTCCACCCATCATTGAGAATGCGTATTCTCCAATCGCCGGCATTAATCATTGGTTCAATGGTAAATGTCATTCCCTCAACGAGTCTGAGGCCATGTCCTCGCCGACCATAATGAGCAATCTGAAGATCTTCGTGGAACTGTCTTCCAATGCCGTGTCCGACATAATCTCTGACGACAGAAAAACCTCGTCCTTCAGCAAATTCCTGAATGGCGCCGCCGATATCCCCCAAACGGGCCCCTGCTCGGACTTCAGCAATTCCCAGTTCCAGACAACGTCGCGTCGTTTCTACAAGATTAACAGCTTCTTTGGAGGGAGTGCCGACATAAAATGTTGCCGAAACATCCCCATGCCATCCATCCAGAATCGAAGTGATGTCGATATTAACGATGTCCCCATCCTTTAGAATCGTCTTCTTATTGGGAATGCCATGACAAACGACTTCATTGATCGAAATACACGATGATTTGGGATAACCATGGTAGTTCAAATCCGCAGGAATGGCGTGATTTTTAATGGTATAATCATAGATGAAATCATCAATTGCTAATGTATTTTCACCCGGTTTAACAAGCTTGCCAGCTTCTTCCAAAGTTTGAGCAGCCAGTCTGCATGCTCTGCGCATTGCTGCGAGTTCTTCACGACTTTTTACAATAATTTCTGGCATGATGAATCCGTTTCCTTTGCAAAAAAAGTCCACCACATAGTTGAGGGACAAAAAAATCGGCCGTTCTTATACCCGAAAAAAGCCATCTGTGACGAATAAAATATAGTTAATATTCACAGATGCATTGATGTTCAGAAAACAGCCTTCTGTCGTTTTCTTGCAACATATTCTGGAATGGATTAATAATAAGATTGTGGACGTTTCTACCCACAGAAACAACCTATGTTTTCTCTAAGATTCACTAAGATAGTTACCAGATCGGAAATCTATCCGATTCTTACTGCTGTGAAGATATATGACTGATAAACAACCGGATTTAAAATCGATAAACAAACTGCCTCGACTCCCCAAGATCCAGGGAGCAAACACGTCTCTGCCAAAACTTCCGACATTTTCTGCGGCTAAGAAAGCAGCAGAAAAGCCGAAAGAATCAGGAGTTATTCCTGCACTTCAGGCGAGTGCGACACAACTTCCAGTCGTTGCAGCACTTCAGAATGGATCAGAAGAGGAACAGGGGGCAACACAGGCAATAAACGCCCCATCGGCAGAAGATCTCGAACGGGCTCTTCAACAAATGAGAGCAGGTTTGCCAGTCACAGAACCCAAACCAGCGGCAGCACCTGCACTGGCAGCAGCTCCTGCACTAGCGCCCGCCATGCCATCAGCTGCAGCTCCTGCCCTTGCCGCAGTCCCGGCTCTTTCACACTCATCTGCGACATCACAACCAACTTCACTTGAAGAAGAGCCTGAAGAAGGTGGCGCGACGCAAGCAATTAATGCCCCTTCCGCAGAAGAACTTGAACATGCATTAAAGGAACTCCGGGAAGGTGCAGCAGCTGGTTCCGTCGCATCCCCCAAAGCAGAACCTGTTCCCCCCACGTCAGCCTCGCCAATATCGAACCTACCGTCATTTTCAGCAAAACCCAATAATCCCGCATCGTCAGAACCTCCTGCCAAGCCATTTTTTTCATCCCCATCACTCAGTGCCGCACCATCTTTTTCAACGCCAGACCCCACAACGGCTTCGGTCTTCTCTCCCTCGTCTCCTTCTGCAGCACCAGCATTTTCTGCCCCACAAATTCAGGCACCAGAAGACGACGGCCCTGAATTCGGTGGTGCAGCCTCCGAAAATAACGATCTGATGTTCGAAGACGAAGACCCTGATGAAGCCGGCGAAAAAACTCTGATGCTTGATGCAGCCCCTGATGATGATCTCGATGATATCGGCGGTGAAAAAACTCAAATCAGCCTTAGCAGCATGGATTATGATCCACTCAGCGGTAAACTCATCGTCGAGGCCGGAAAAACAAATCAGCGCGAGTACATCCTCGTTCGTGAAAAGACAAGCATCGGTCGCGCCCCTAATAACGATATTACAATTTCAGATATTTCCATGAGCCGTAAACATGTCGAAATTGACAAGTTTACAGAAGGCTTCCGAATCAGAGACCTCGATAGTGGAAATGGCACCATCCTCAACGGCTATCGCATCCGCGTCGGACAACTTCGCGATGGTGATATCATTGAAATCGGCAGCATTCGATTCCGCTTTGAACAGTCAGGCGGCAACCCCGACGAATTATGGAGAGGCGAGCCCAAAATTGAATACCATCCAAATCAGAAAGGTGGTGCAAAACCCGGTGCCGCAGCTGCTCCATCCATTCATTCCTCCTCACCCTCTTATGCCGCTCAACCGTCTGCAGCTACTCCAGCTTATGTTTCTCAGACTCACCCCCCAAGACCTCAAGTCCAGATGGAATCCATGCTGGAACGACAAGGCGGTGGTATTGCAGCCGCCCCGTCCTGGGCATCAGCTTCCCCAATGACGGCTCCTTATATGACTTCTTTCAGCCCGAATGCGCTGAGAAATGTCAATACGCCTCCCCTTTGGGCTAATATCGTCCTCGTCGCACTCATCATCATCTGCCTTGGCTCTGTTGGATGGTGGATTCTCGAGGCATTGAAACATCACAATGCTGAAAAAGTCGCCGAACATCAGAATGCCATCGTCGAACTCATCGAAAATGAAGTCAATACAAGCCTCAGCAGTTATGAGGACAAAGACTTTGATACCGCAATCAAAGCCATGCAAAATGCCCTTGAATACGATAAAGATGGCACACTGATTGAGGATCAGACCTTCTTCAAAAATTATCTGAAGCTCTATAATCAGGAAGCTGATTTGATGAAAAAAATCACTTCCATCCGCTCAAAAGATATTACCAATTACAGCCTCGGTTCTGCCGGTATCGCCGAAATTGAAGAAGACCTCAATTTCTTACAAAACGAAGTTTCCGATAACAGTGTCAACAAAAAATCCGCTGAAAAAACTTACGCCAAAAAACTCGATTTTTACCTCAAACGCTTGAAGCACGAAATCAGTGATTTGGCTACCTCAGATGAAATTGACGAAGCCAGAAAACTTGTCTCCAAACTCAGCAAATATCCAGATACAGAATCAGACGTCAAATCCTTTAGAAAACTCCTTTCCGATAAAGAAAAAGCTAAATCTTTAAGTGACAGATAACGCAATGAAAAAACTCCTTATTGCATTTGCACTCACTCTTCTTCCAGCAACAGTCCTGGCTGAAGAAGCAACACAGACAATTATCGATTTCAATGGCGAATTCGTCGATCAGAATGCAGCGCCACTCGCCGGTGTTCTTCCCCTCGAATTTCGCGTGTTTGCTGATAATAAGTCCAAAAAAGCCCTCGCGACCGAAAAGCACTTTGTGGCTGTCGTCGATGGTCAGTACGCCATCACGCTCGGCGAAACAGGCGAACTCAAAACAACGGCAGACAAACTCTATGTCGCTGTCTATCTCGATGGCAAAGAATTAACGCGCCAGGAAGTCAGCACTCAAAGACAACTCGTCGCATCCAATCCAAAAGTCGTTGTCACCCCGAATGCAGGCCGTGAAACAGGTGATTCCTTTAAACTGGAATGCCCATCAGGTTATGTCGTTACCGGCATCGAAGGCTCCGCTCAAAATGGCATTCAGGGTCTTAAACTCATTTGTTCACAGGCTGTTCAGCTTCATTAATCTTATTTTTTCGCAGTCCTGTGCACTAAACATCACATATTTCCTGCATTTTTTACGCAAACCATTCTGTGATGAGATGTGAACAGCTTCATCACAGAATCGGCGTATTGCAACGCAATAGCCGATTCAGACGCGCGTGCAAAGCAGCGCGTCTGGTCTTGCGTATCGGCAAAGCCGAAAAGCAAGACCACCTCTATTTTTATGCATTTTATCGCAATGCACTTTATGGCATATAGCCAGCAGCATTTTTTTGCGGAGGTTTTCATGCATCGTAAAATTTGGGGAATTCTTCTGACTGCCGCTATGATTTTTACCACAGCCTGCCAGTCAAAGCCCGCATCAGCGCCAGACACACCTGCTACAGCCACAGCACAGCCTGCCGATTCAACTGTTGTTCAAAATAATGTTCTTCTGGCTGACCCGCCTCAGACTGTCGAATATGAACAGGTCAATCTCGCCTCTCTGCCCGAAACTGCCGTAACTATTTTTACACAGGGAACCGGCGACTTTACGCTGAAAGACATTCTTCCCTTGTCTTCAGATTCATCCGGCTATTCGCAGAAATGGGAGTTTTTCATCTACACAAAACCCTATGAAGTCCGCCTCAAATTTGAAATCTCGAATTTTGCATTCAGCAAAAACGAAGGCAAAGTCAAAGGATACGTCCTTCGATACGAAGGTGACAAAGAAGCAGAAGAAATTGAGATTTCAGAATCCTTCGACAGCAGCAGTTGGAAAGCCGCAAAAGACAGACTGGACCTCAAATTCGGCGACTATTCGCTGAGCTGGAGTGACGGACTTTTCCACCTCAAAGGCGCATATAAGCACGGTACATTTGAGTACGACATTCCTGCAAACCCATGGAAACCCGGCACAGGAAACACTTACTTCGGAAACGACGAAAAAAATGTCTTCAAATACAGCATTCTGACGTATCAGCAGCCAGTTGCCAAAGGCCATTTTGTCGTGGACGGCAAAGATGTGGATGTCAAAGGCGAGGCTTATGCCAACCATTATGCGACAACCGTTGCGGTCTATGACATGTTTGATGAAGTGTCGGATTTCCGCATGCATACAGACGATTTGCACGTCGAATTCCGTTATTATGTTCCAAGTGCCAAATACGATCCCAAGCCTTTTGGATTCATGTTTGCCGCCTATAAAGGCCAGCAAATCATCGGTTCAACCGATATGACGCGAACTACACTCGACAAATGGCTCGATGACCAGAATTATGGCTATGAAATCGATGCCCGTCAAAGCATAGAAGTTCGCGACGGCAATAACAAAGCAGTGTTTGAGATGCTTTCGGCTGAGCCGCGTCCAAGCGATCCCTACGCCGATCTGGGAACGTTCAAACGCAATGTCGCCATGCGATTCGCAAAACCCATTGAATACAGCATTCTCATCGATTGGGTGCTTCACCTCGATGTCGATGGTTATCAGGCAAAAATTCCATACTCAAATACTTACACCATTACGCGTCTTCGTTAGAAATTCGTTACTTTTTTGATTTGATGTTTCGGTGCGCAAATATCGCGCACCTTCACAGCTCGCTATGAAGGCTTTGCCTTCATACGCTCGCTTTTTTGGCCTTTGCCTGCGGCATACGGCCAAAATTCTTATGTTTTTTGAATACGATGTCCAAATTCGTTCGACATATCATTTTTTACCTCATCATTGCGTCCCTGCTCGTCCTGAATTTCTGGGCTTATGCCAAATGGATTTGGATTCCCGGACTCAATACGCTGGAGTTTACGAATTTCGATCTCGTAGCCTGGTTTAATCAGCTTCCGGCCGTTTCTATCGATTCGCCAGATGAACTCATTAAATACTGCGCATTTCATCTCAAATGGCTTGGACTGCTTGCTTTCTGGCCGATTCTGCTCATTCCGGCAAGACACACCCTGTGCGATTTTCCAAAATGGCAGAGAGCATTAAGCGGTTTTCTCCGCATTGCTATTCTGGCACTCATCGTCCTCGCCCTTGTCGATATCGAAAAAACATCCGAAACAAGCCTGGTTTCCGTCATTTATGTCGTCGATGTCAGTGACTCTGTCTCTGACGAAATGCTCGCACAGGCTCATGATGAAGTCGAAAATGCGCTCAAGAACAAAACGCCGGAAATCGACATTCAGGTGGTCGCATTTTCGGGAACGCCTCACATCGTTGAACTCAATGAAGACGGCAAACTTCCTGCATTTAAGCGAGAAAACTCGGGACAGACAGACATAGAATCGGCACTTCGATTCAGTTATGCCCTGTTTCCCGAAAACCATGTTCGAAGAATCGTCCTGCTCGGAGACGGCAACCAGACACAGGGTGATGTTCTTTCCGAAGCAGCCCGTGCCCGCGCACAAAATATCCGCGTCGATGTGCAGCATCTCAAGACATCGCCAGCACATGAAATCATGATTACAGGCGTCGATGTGCGCGAACGCGACAATCTCCGCGTCGGAAAACCTTTCGAACTCACGCTGGAAGTCAATTCAACACACGATACAACTGTACACCTCGCCGTTGCTAAAAATGATTTCGATGACGGTTCACTCTCCCGCGACATCGAACTGACGGCCGGCGAGAATTTTATTACGCTGTCGACAGAAGCCGATGCACCAGGAACATTGAACATGCGTTTTGCACTGGATAATGTTCCGTCAACCGAAGACCGATTCGCAGAAAATAACGTTCTGCTCGACCAATTCGTCATTCAGGGCAAACCCAAAGTTCTCTATATCGAACAAAATGCCTCCAACGCGAGTTACCTGCAAAGAGCATTGGCTGGATATGGCGAATCAGATGGTCAGAACTTTGAAGTCGAAGTGAGAAGCTCCACAGGACTTCCGACTTCAATGAAAGAAATTCAGAAGTATGCGGCCGTTATTTTGGGCGATGTTCCACGAGAAACGCCGACAGGCCGCACCAATGTGACCTCCGAGAACATGAACCTCATCCAGGACTATGTCAAACGTCAGGGTGGCGGATTTATTGCACTTGGTGGCGAACAGGCCCTTGGCCCCGGTGGCTACGAAAACACCACTATTGAAAAAATTCTTCCCGTCGAATTAAAAAACGAAACGCCCCAGAATTCTCAGTCATCAGCCATTGCACTCGTGATTGACAAATCGGGGTCGATGATGGGACGCAATCTTGAAATTGCAAAAGAAGCAGCAAAAGCCAGTGTTTCTGCATTAAAAGCCCAGGATCGGGTCGTCGTCGTCGGTTTTGATGATGCACCTTACATCGTCGTCCCCATGACACGGGCTGTCAACCAATACAGCATCAATAACAAAATTGCCAAAATACAGGCGGATGGCGGCACAGACATTCGCAATGCACTGGAAATGACGTATCTCGAAATGGCCATGGTCTCGGCTAAAACAAAACACGTCATTTTGCTCTCGGATGGTGAAAGCTCATATACCGGAATTGATTCCATTGTCCGGGAAATGGCCAAAGCTAAAATTACGGTTTCAACCATTGCACTCGCCGAGGCAGATACAACACTGTTAAGCCGCATTGCCAATCTCGGCAAAGGACGAGCTTATATCGCCAAAGATGCAAGCTCTGTTCCCCGTATTTTTGTCGAAGAAACCAATCGGGTCGTGAATCAGGCTGTCGTCGAAACTCCGTTTGTTCCCAAAGTGGCAAAATCCCATGAAATGGTCAAAGGTGTTTCATTCCAGACTTTGCTTGGTTATGTTGGAACAAAACCAAAATCCGGAAGTCAGACCATTTTGACAGGCCCAAATGGCGCACCAATTCTTGCACACTGGTCACTCGGAACTGGGAAAACAACGGTTTTTACAAGCGACGCAAAGAATCGATGGGCTTCCGGATGGATTAAACAATCCGCAAGTTTTTCAAAGTTCTGGGCACAGGTCGTTCGTTCAACGATGAAAGAAGAGGAAGAAACGCGTTTTGAGATGAACGTTCGACGCGAAAATGACACCGTTCGAGTCATCGTTGATGCCGTTGCCGAAAACGACAGTTTCCTCAATGGACTTAATATTGATGCGGAAATTACTCGTCCAGACGGCGAAAAGATGATTCTAAATCTTCCACAAACGGCTCCCGGATATTACGAAAATACGTTTGTGATGCCGCAATATGGAACTTATCAGGCCCGTGCAGAACTCAATCAGGGAACAGACTCTCTTGGATTTGCTCAAAAAACGTTTTCTTTCCCTTATGCACAGGAATTTGCGCATCCAAATCCCGACTTCGATTTGCTCGATGCAGTTGCCAAAACAACGGATGGATTCATCGACCCTGGCTTTGCACAGATTATCGATCCCCAGGGCGTAAAAATCCGCTCATTTTCTCCAATATATTATTATTTCCTCTGGCTGGCCCTGGCCGTATTTCTGCTCGATGTCTTCTTCAGACGTGTCAGAATTGCCAGAAAATAAGAAGCTAATAATGACAAAAAAAAGCACCGGGCAGAGCCTGGTGCTTTTTTTTGATTAAAGCTGAACTTTTTTCCATCCACCAGATTTGAGCTTGCAGAACATGATGAGACAAAGTGCCGAAGCATAAACGAGCACTGCGGACCACATCCCCAACACACCCAAATCGAGAACAATGCCAAGGAGATAAGACAGCGGAATCAAGCAAAGGAAGTGAAGCGAGCCTTCAACACACATAACAAATTTGGTGCATCCGGCACCAAAAAGAGACTGTGTAAAAATAAGTGCGCAGGCGATGATGAGCACACCAGGTGAAAGAAGTCTCAGAATATCAGCTTCGACATCAATGACAGCCTGAACATCCGAAAACCAGCCGCTAATCATTTCAGGACACATGAAGAGGAAAATGCCAAGAGCAGCAAACAAAATGCCTGCGACTTTAACAGATTCGAATGCATAAGTCTGTGCGAGGTCAGGCTTTTTCTCACCAAGAGATTGGGAAACGAGTGAAGCTGTTGCAGTTCCGAAAGCCATTGCGCCCATAAAACACACCGACATAATCGAAACCGTGAGGTTTGAAGTCGAACCATAAACCGGTGGATAAACCTGAACCATGTTAATTGCCAAATCGGAAGACCAGACACTGTTCATGCCATTACTCGAATCAATGAGTGTATTCTGAACATCCAGCCATGAAGGCAATGCTTCCCCGGCATAAGCTTTCATCGATAGAATGAGCTGTTCCACATGGGCGCTGTCGAGCATACCGACGATACCAAAAAAGATGAGAAAACCACTCATCACAAAGATATTTGCGACGCCAGAGGGCACGGAAACGCGAATGATGTCCCAGGTCGTTTTTGGGCTGAAAGAGCTAGGACGGTACGACTGATATTTTTTGCGAATTGAGGGAGCAAGAGACCAGCCGATCATGATGAAAAGTCCGATATAGGTTGCGACAAGAGAAGCGAGTCCAGCCCCGGCGACATTGAGAGCAGGGAATGGTCCCGGGCCAAAAATAAAGCAATAATTGAGGACGATATTGCCTATATTCATGACGATAGCAGCGACCATGTGAACATAAGTCCGGTTGGTAGCATCAAAGAATGCTTTAATAGCAGCCGTTGTCACCATACTTAAAACGCCGAGGATCCTAAAACGCGCATAAGGCACGCCGAAGGCGAGAACTGCATCGTTATTGGAAAGCAAATGAAAGATTTGCGGCATAAAAGCATAAGCCAGCATGCCCACGACGAGAGAAGAAATCACAGCAATAGCGACGGCATTCGTCAAAGCGGCTCCAGCCAGCTTAAAACAGCCTTCCCCCTGACGACGCGCGACAATGGCAAGAGTTCCGATGCTGATGGAACTTAAAAAGCCGCCAAAAAGCCAAAGCAAAGGTGTAGAAAACGACAAAGCCGCCTGCCCCGCAACAGAATAGCTAGGTTCAAGCCACCCGACCATAATCGTATCAAGCATATTAATGGCCGTCTGAGTCAACATGGCGATGACAATCGGAATTGCCATATACAAGATTCTAGGCCAATACCTGGGTTGAACTATAGGCATACGAGTTCCTCACTGAAAAATGAAATCCACACACACGAGCAAATGAAAAAACTCAAAATTCAGCATATAAAAATGCCCTGCAAGAACCCATATCCTGCAGGGCCGTAAAATCATCTGCACCTAAAGTGCAGCAAATGATTACACCTTAGCACGTTCAACGAATTCACCGGTACGGGTATCAACGCGGACGTATTCACCTTCTTCCATATAAAGAGGAACCATAATAGTAGCACCGGTTTCAAGAGTTGCAGGTTTTGTGGCGCCAGTAGCGGTATCACCCTTCACACCGGGATCAGATTTGATGACCTTGAGGACGACGAAAGTCGGAAGTTCAATGCTGATAGGTTTTCCGCGATGGAAAAGCACTTCGACTTCGATGTTATCCTTGAGGAATGGAACAGCTTCAGAAATGAAGTTTTCTTCGATATGAACCTGTTCGTAGTTGGACTGGTCCATAAAGACGTATTTATCTTCTTCTTTATAAAGGTATTCCATTTCGCGGATTTCAAGGTCGGGTTTACCGACAGTATCACCGGAACGGAAGTTATTTTCGAGGACGCGGCCGGTAATCAGGCTTTTATATTTCGTTTTAACGAAAGCAACGCCTTTACCGGGTTTAACATGCTGACATTCGACGATGACGTAAGGTTCACCATCGATTTCGATTTTAAGGTTTTTTCGGAAATCCTGAGTTGAGTACATAAGAGACCTTATGGTGATGAGTTAGAAAGTGCCTGACAAAACCAGACAAAAAAACCGGAATTATTTAACGCAAAATGAACTACGGCGTCAATTTAATTGAGAATTTATCCGCCCAAAAGCATGTCAAAACATGAATATTATTGAGCAAAACAGCGCGTTTAAAGAGGGAACAAGGAATAAAAACGCCATCAACACACACTTACAAAATCTAATTCTTGCATTCAAAAGCCATTGAGAATAAAATGCTCAATGATTTTGGTTTGTACTGCAAATCAATGTGTTGATAAGCCTTAAGTTGTGCATATTCTAGTATGGAGGCGACATGTCTAATCCTTTCCGTAAAGCAGATGCCTTGAGACGTTTTTTTGCGCTTATAGTCATCGTTGCATTTTCTTTCTCATTCTGTCCAGTTGCAATGGCACAGGGTGATTTTGACTTCTCGGACGATGAATCGCTTGGCGGAGACGATTTTAACTTCGAAGAGGAGGCTCCAGCCCCACTGGAACTCGAGAAAAAGTTTGTCATGCCGAATAATGGCAAACCTGTTAACCTCGTCATCTTTGAACCCGTTGACGGTACCCCTGAAAAAACACTTGATCAACTCACTGAATCTACGGTTGAGCTCCTTAAAGATGAAAAATATGCTCAATATGATTCCGTTGAAGGTATCCCCGTCAAAGAAAAGCTTGGTGCAATGAATGCCGAAGATCGCATGGTCTGTGTGGATGATGCCGAATGCCTTTCAAATATCGGTCGTGAAATCGGTGCAGCCAACATTATCGTAGGCCGTATCTATACTGAAAATCGTGATCGTCCTCAGATTACTTTCGATCTCATTGAGATGAGCTCTTCTTCAAATAAAAATTCCATCTTCTTCGATACACAGAACCGTCTTCGCAAACAGGAACAGGATATCAGCGGCGCTCTTCTCCGTCTCTTTAATATCGACACGGGCTCCATTGATTCTCTTATTACACAGAAAAAAGTTGAAGAATCTGCACCACTTCCACTCGGTCAGCTCATCAGTGGTATCATCGTCGGCGTCGTTGCCCTCGGTGCAATCGGTACTGGTATTTATTTCGGCGTAACCGCTAAAAAACTGGATAGTGATGTCGGTGATGCTATCGAACTTAACCGCGTTTCCGCCGATTCCACTTCTGGTGACTTTACCATCCTGAAGAATCAAGGAAAACTTCAGAATGATGTCAAATCGGATCACGACAAAGCTTCCGATTATGCCATGATCGCTAATATTATGTATGCCAGCGGTGCCGTTCTCGCCGTCGTTTCCGTCATTCTCTTCCTCGTCCGCAGCGATAAAGATGAAGACATCTTCGCAAATGACCTCTATCTCAGCCCGTCAGTTGGTACAGATGGCGGCGGTGTCGTTGCTGGATTTACCTTCTAATATTCCAGCATAAGCACTCTTAAATCCCTCCCTTTTCGGAGGGATTTTTTTTGCCTATATTTTGGCCGCCGCCTTGTGGCTCATCGCCACTACGGCCGGCGCGCCGGCACTTTTCATCCCCTGCGGGGATTCAATACGTGCCGGCCTTCCTTTGATTGCCCCTTCTCTTCATTTGGTTGTCTCATGCTCAAAGGCCCTATCTCTTACGAACTCTTGAAAAAATCCGGCAAAGCCAGACGCGGTATCGTTCACACTCAACATGGCGACATTCAAACCCCTGTCTTCATGCCAGTCGGTACAAATGGCGCTATTAAAGCCCTCAGCGTCGAACAAATTGAATCCCTCGATCCATCCATTATCCTCGCAAACACATACCATCTATACCTTAGACTCGGTCCGGATTTTCTTCGTGAAGCCGGCGGTCTTCATAAATTTGCAGACTGGAAAAGAGCTTATCTCACTGATTCTGGCGGTTTTCAGGTATTCAGCCTCTCAAAAATGCGCAAATTCGATCCCGATGGCGTTCATTTTCAATCCCATATCGACGGAAGCAGACACTTTTATACACCGGAACTCGTCATGGATATGCAGGGAGCCATCGGAAGCGATATCGCAATGGTTCTCGATGACTGCGCAGCACTTCCTGCAACACACGAACGCATCGAGGCTTCTGTTAAACGCAGTATCGCATGGGCCGAACGATGCGTACGCTGCGAAAGACCCGCCCATCAGGGACTTTTCGGCATCGTTCAGGGCGGCCTCGAACTCGATATGCGCCTCAAACACCTCGAAAAACTTGTCGAAATGCCATTTCAAGGCCTCTCCGTCGGCGGCCTTTCCGTCGGTGAAACCCCAGAAGAAATGCACGATATGTGTCACAAATTCGTCTATCAAATGCCGGAAGACTTCCCTCGATACCTGATGGGCGTCGGAACCCCATGGGATATCGTCGAAGGTGTCGCAGCCGGTATCGATATGTTCGACTGCGTTATGCCAACTCGAAATGCTCGCATGGGTACCGTCTTTATCGGTAACGGCAGAAGACTCAATATCCGGAACGCCTCAAACCGAACCGATATGCGCCCCCTCGACGAAAATTGTCAGTGCATGGCATGCAGAAGATTCTCCAGAGCCTATATCCGACATCTTTATGTCGCTAAAGAAATTACT
>JAZRWV010000015.1:0-8839 GCA_045599925.1 Myxococcota bacterium | reverse complement strand
GACGCAACCTGTAAGGATACGTGTACAGGAACGACGACATGTGACGGAACAACTGGATATAAAACATGCAAAGACACCGATGGCGATGGATGCAAGGAATGGAGTAACGTCACCAAATGTGCAAGCAATCAGACGTGTTCCGGCGGCAAATGCGTCTGCAAGGATACGTGTACGGGAACAACGACATGTGACGGAACAACTGGATATAAAACATGCAAAGACACCAATGGCGATGGATGCAAAGAATGGACTGCAGTCACCAAGTGCGCAAGCAATCAGACATGTTCCGGCGGCAAATGCGTCTGTGAGGATACATGCACGGGAACGACAAAGTGTGACGGCACAACAGGATACAAAATTTGTAAAGACACCAACGGCGACGGATGCAAGGAGTGGAGTGCCGTCACAAAATGCAGCAGTGGTCAGACATGTTCTGGCGGTTCCTGTGTTTCCTCATGCAAATACACGACAGCCAAAGATCCCGGCATTCATCCATTGAGTGGCGAATCCGGTTATGGAACATCCGAATCCGTTGTATCAGGCAGCTATACGGACGAATACCTTTACGATGCAGATAACTACATCAAAATCGGTGTTCGTCGCGAATGGGGCGGAAGCATTGTCTTCTTTGGCCTGGCCGATGGAAACAAAGGAACCAATGGTTCGAACACCATTGATGGCAATGATACCGGACGCGAAGTTCAGGTCGCCATTTATGATGGTTCGAGACAAATGCAAAACTGCGCGCATAATGCTTCATGTTTAAGCACTGCGACATCATGCCCGAATTCCATCACCTATCTTGGATGGAACCCGGTGCAGGGCGGAAACCGTTGCAATATCGGTTCTGGTGTCGATTCCGTCACCAATAAAAATGGTATCCTGGAAGTCGTGACAACACCGCTTCACTGGAATCCTAACTGGGATGCTACAGACTGCACATCCAACGGATGCAGCACTTCATTGAAGAATAGAAAATCGGATGTCCGACTGACGCAGAGAATCCGTTTTGTCAGAAAACACGTGGCCGAACTGTTTTACAGCGTACAAAATCTGTCAGCTTTAAGCCACACGAGTTCCGCACAGGAACTGCCCACACTTTATGCCGCCTATGGCGCTCATGGGCTCGGCAATTACAACCGTCTCATGCGCCCGGATAAAGTCGAAATAGCGATTAATGAACCGGCCAATGACGGATTTTATACAAAAGCTTTTTCAAGTACAGAACCCTGGGTCACACTACAGAATGCCAATCTCGATTATGGCGTCGGCATTTTATATGAAAATGGCCTTCTCAAATATCAGGGATGGCAAAAAGCCGGCGTATTCAACAACGTGCGTTCACTTCTGAATTTTGCACTGCCGGCCAACGGTACGGTCAATGCACGAGCCTATTTGATTCTGGGTGGTTTCGAAACTGTTAAAACAGAAGCACAGATACTGATGAAAACGATTCCGCCATTTGGCGTACTCGATACTCCTGCTGACGGCGCCACACTTTCCGGCAGCAGTGTTTCGGTTTCCGGCTGGGCGCTCGACAATAAAAGCGTTACAAAAGTCGTCGCTAAAATTGACGAAACCACGACGGTGAATCTGACATATGGCAGCTCAAGACCCGATGTCTGCCAGGTCTGGATTGGCTATCCCAAATGCAATAATGTTGGATTCAGCGGCAAAATTGATGTTTCGAAACTCGATAAAAATTGCAAACATTTGCTCGAAATTGTTGCGACAGATGGAGATGGCAATACGAGAACGATTGCAAAACGGCTATTTTCAATCGGCAATTAGCCATGTGAAATGAATGGAATGTTGCGGTGCCTGTAACACCACAACATTTACAGTTCAGCCGGAGTAAAGAAAATAGGAAATAAAGACGAAACTTACAATCCTTCCTCGCCGGGGCAAAATCCCCGGCTCAGTCCCCCCGCAATATTTGATAATAAAAAAAAATCTTGCATCAAAACCGCAAAACATGTAAAAGGCCTCCCCGTTGTCGAAAGGCAACAAAAGAGAGTTGCGAAAGTGGCGAAATGGTAGACGCGCAGGTTTCAGGTACCTGTTCCCGGTTTGGGTGTGAGGGTTCGAGTCCCTCCTTTCGCATTGGTTAACCCGGTTGGCTTCACTCTTCCGGGTTTTTTCGTAATTGCGCCGAATCAAATTCACGCAATTGCATGACGGGCGTATCGGAGTTCTTTCGATAGTCACCAGGTTGTGGCCGCCTGCGCAGCATTTTTAAATGCTCATCAGACTCATGAACTGCTGCGCAAAGCGATTTGACAGCATGTTCGCATGTTGTCAAAGTCACACGTTCTGGCTTACAATAGTTTCCGAAACGCCGGATTATTCATGGAGACACATTATGTTAAGTATCGAAGGCATCGAACGGCTGATTGAACCAGTCATTGAGCAGCTCGGTCTCGTCATGCATGGTGTTGAACTCAAACGCGAAGGCAAGGAACTTGTTCTGCGCATCGTCGTCGATCGTGCCCATAAAGAATCCATGACAGACGGCGTTACCGTCGACGAACTTGCGCATGCCAGTGACGAAGTCGGTGCATTGCTTGACCTCGAAAATCCCATCGATGATCGCTATCGTCTGACGCTCGAAAGCCCTGGCATCGAACGCGATCTTCAGTCCTGGCGTCATTTCAGATTTGCAGTCGGTGAACGTGTTCGCCTCGTCACACGCGGTGATGAAGCCGCCGTTATTGAAGGAAAACTTCTCAATGCCGACGACGATACGAGATGTGTCAAAGTCCTCACCAAAGACGGCGAAGTCGATGTCGATACCACGACTGTTAAGAATGCTCGTACCGTCTTTGAATGGGAAGTCGGGGAAAAGAAAAAATTCTAACAGGGACGGCGTATGGCAGAGCCATAGCCGAACCGGATGCCGGACGTATTTGCGCCTGCAAATAGGCCGGCCCCAAAGCAATCACTCATTCGTATTTCATCATATATGGCGAACCCAATCGCCCAATTTCCGGAGAAGTAATCGTGGATAATCTGAAACTTAGTGAAGTTATTCGTCAGGTCGGCAGCGAAAAAGGCGTCGATCAGCAAGTCCTTAAAGAAACGCTTGAAGTGGCCATTGCGACGGCTGCAAAACGCGTATTCGGACAGCAACGTGAAATCGAAGCTTATTACAACGAAGAACTCGACGAGATTGAGCTGTTTCAGATTCTTCAGGTTTCCGAAGAAATTGAGAATCCGTATCGCGACATTACGCTTGACGAAGCCCACGAACATGGATTTGACGATGTCAGCATTGGCGATGAACTCCTCGTTCAGATTTTTTATCGCAGTGAAGATGCGTATCGTGCCCGTGAACAGGACAAGAGCTATGGCGACCTGCTCGACCTCGAGAGCGCAAAGATGAGTTTTGGCCGTATCGCAGCGCAGACCGCAAAACAGGTCATTCTGCAGCGCATGCACGAAGCCGAACAGGACATTGTCTACAATCAGTATAAAGATCGAAAGGGCGAGCTAATTACGGGGGTTGTACGCCGCTTCGAAAAAGGTGCGATTATTGTCGACCTCGAGCGTGCAGATGCGATTCTTCCGGTGCGTGAACAGACGCCGCGCGAGTCCTATCGTGCCGGCGACAGAATCGAAGCCTATGTCAAGAATGTTCAGAGAGCAAGCCGTGATCCGCAGATCACACTGAGCCGAACCGATCCCGCTCTCGTGCTCAAACTCTTCGAGCAGGTCGTTCCCGAAATCGATGAAGGCATCGTTCAGATTCTTCGCGTTGCCCGTCAGCCCGGCATGCGTACAAAAGTTGCTGTTTATTCGAGCCAGACGGATGTCGATCCCGTCGGCGCATGCGTCGGTATGCGAGGTCAGCGCGTTCAGGCCGTTGTTCAGGAACTTCGCGGCGAAAAAATCGATATCGTTCCCTTTAACGAAGAACCCGCACGTTTCGTCTGCAGTGCCATCAGTCCTGCCGAAGTATCCAAGGTTCTCATTGACGAAGCCACGACATCCATGGAACTCATTGTCCCCGATGATCAGCTTTCACTCGCCATTGGCCGTGGCGGCCAGAACGTTCGTCTCGCCGCTCAGCTGACCGGTTGGAACCTCGATATCATCAGCGAATCCAGACTCGAAGACATCATGAAGGAAGCCAAACGCTCACTGCTTGCTCACGGCATTGAAAACGAATCCCTCATCGATACACTCTTCACGCTCGGATACAACAAACTCGAGCATATCGCCCGCGTCGATCCTCTCGAACTCGCACAGATCCCCGGCTTCGGTATGGATAATGCCGAACACATCGTCGCCGTCGCCGGCGAAATCCTCGCGGAATCGCAGAAAGCCCGCACCAACAAAGAACTCGAAAAACGCAATGTCAATGACATCGCCGCATATCTTGGTCTCAAACAGGCTCAGGCCAAACAGATTTTCAATGCTGGTTATAAGGATCTCAACATCCTGTTCCTCGAAAGCGATGCACACAGATTCGACTCCAAGACCGGTGTCGGCATCAACCAGGCTCCTACCATTATCAACGATCTCAAAGTCATTGCGGTGAATCAGGAAGTCTACACTGAAGATGAACTCGCCGAAGCCCGTGACATGTTCAACAGAAGCCTCGCAGAAATCCCCAACTGCACGATTCAACAGGCTTATAACTGCGTCGTCGAACACTTCGGCGAACGTCCGTTCCCGCCTGAAGAAGATGAACTCGATGACGACGAACTCGACGAAGTCTTTGACGACAACGCCGAAGACGAGAACGGTGACGCGAAATAATCACTGGAAATTTCAATGACTGTGGATATCGATACTGCTATTCAGACTGGAAATGCACCGCAGCGAAGATGTATTTGCTGTCGTGGAAACGGCAAAAAAGTCACTTTGCTGCGATTTGCACTGTTCCAGAACACGCTCTGTTTTGATCTGCGGCAGAAGCTTCCGGGACGCGGATATTATGTCTGCGCTCAGAGACATTGCCTTGAAAAAGCTTTTGCCGGCGGTCTGAAAAAACAGACAAAACACGACACGACAGAATTTGCAAAAGACCTCGACTCTTTCGTCCACGAACTCGTGATTCCGGGCCTTAAAAAAAGGTATTCCGAATGCCTGCTCGCCGGATTTCAGAGCCACCAGCTTCTGCTCGGTGCGGATTCCGTCGAACAGGCTGCTCAAAATGACGAACTCGCATGTTACGTCGTTGCCACCGATGCTTCTGCTTCCACAATGCAGAAATATCGCATGAATGCTGAACGTAAAGGGCTTGAGTGTATCGGACTTCTCGACCGTTCTGAGTATGGACGGCTGTTTGGAAAATCTGATAAAGTCGTCCTGGGATGGCTTCCCGGACGACTTTATGAAGAATTTGCTGCAATTGAAACTTCAATCAGGCGTCTGTCGGACGACGATATTTCCGACAAATAATGGAACTGCGGCTTCGAGTTGACTTGCGAGATGATGCGGTTCTGGTCTGGGAACTTTCTTTTTCCCGGACAGTAACAATTTAATAATTAAATTATCACATTACCTTGAAGAACGGCGCAAAGCGTCATATAAAGCGCGTTTGGTGATGTGTTTTTTGTTCGTAATCTTACACATCAGGTGAGATTCTTTAGTAAGGGCTCAGAGAGAGAGCATGGCGAAATCGACAAAGGTGATGGATTTAGCGGCCAGCATGAATATGGATGGCCAGCAGTTAATTGAACAAATCAACGCACTGGGACTGGGGTTTAGTGTACGGGCAAAGACGAGTGCACTGACCGATGAACAGGTTCGCCAGATTCAGCAGGCTCTGGACAAACAGCGTCATACGCGGAGTAACTCCGCAATCGACGCCAAATCACAGTCCACGGGAAAAGGAACAGTCCGCATCCGAAGAAAACGTGAGGATGACACTGAAAAATCTGAACCCACAAAAGCTCCCGAAGCCCCCAAGGCTCCGACTGTTAGAGTCCGCAGAGCGGCTGAACAGCCAGAAACAGCTAAAGCTGAAGAAAAGAAATCGGCTGAAACCGAGAAAAAATCTGTCAAAGCCGAATCACCCGCTGTGAAAGAAACAGTCGTCGAAACAGCCGCTGAAGAGGTTAAACCTGTCGTCGAAGAACAGGCTCCGGAAATGCCTGCTGACACCACACCGGCCGAAGGCAAAGCTGAAGTCGCTGAGGAAAAACCTGTCGAAGCGGAACCCGAAAAAGCTGAAGCTCCTGTCGCATCTGCTGAAGAAACTAAAAACAGCGAAGTTCAGGAAGCTGTTGCCGAAGTGACGCCAGCCAAAGAAGAGAAAAAGCCTGAAGTCAAAGACAACAAACTTGAAAAACTTTCCGGAAAAGAAAAGAAAGCCGCCAAAAAAGCCGAAAAAGAGAAGAAGAAAAATGAAAATCTCTTCTCCATCGGCCAGAAACTCGAAAAAGGCATGACACTTTCTCTGAATTCTTTCAGCTCATTCGGAAGTTCCAGCTTTGCAGACGAAGTTCCTGATGAATATGCCAGCGACCTTGACGACCTCGACGAAGAAGAGCGTTCACCTCGTTCCAATAACAAATGGAATAAGCCCAAACAAAACAAAAAGCAGTCCATTCAGTCGCTGGATGATGCCGATGATCTCGGCACAGAAGAAGACGATGAAGATGCAACCGATACGAGCAATCGCAAGAAGATTCAGCGTCCATCGAATATTACGGGGGCAATTGATCCGGCTCTGATTCGGGCCATGCTCGTCAAAGACAACAAGAAATTCGGCGGCAATAATGATGGTGGCGGTGAAGGTTCTCAAAAAGGCGGAAAGAAAACCGGTGCCCGCACAGTCGTCAATTCCAGCCAGTTCTATAACAATCAGTCCAAACAGCAGAATCCGGCCGCAACTTCACACAGTGGCACGAACTTTAAAAAAGTCAACAGACCCAAAAAAGGTCAGCCCGTCGATCATGCAGCTGCTCATCCACAGGCTTCTGAACACAAACGCGTCGTCAAGGTTTCCGAAAATATCTCTGTCGGTTCACTCGCCAATGATCTCGGCGTCAAAGCATCCGAAGTCATTCGTTTCCTGATGAAAGAACTCGGCATGATGTGCACCGTCAACCAGACAGTCGATGTCGAAACAGCCGAACTCGTCGCTGCTGAATACGGCTTTACTGTTCAGGACGTCAGCTTTAAGGAAGAAGCCTTTACGACTTCCGACACTGACAAACCCGAAGAACTCGAACTTCGCGCCCCAATCGTCACCGTGATGGGGCACGTCGACCACGGCAAGACCTCCCTGCTCGATGCGTTGCGCAAATCCAGAGTTGCAGCCGGCGAAGCCGGCGGTATCACACAGCACATCGGTGCTTCGTCGATCGATACCCCCAATGGAAAAGTCGTTTTCCTCGACACCCCGGGCCACGAAGCTTTCACATCGCTTCGCGCTCGCGGTGCTAAAGTCACCGACCTCGTCGTCCTCGTCGTCGCCGCCGATGACGGCGTCATGCCTCAGACCGTCGAAGCCATCAACCACGCCAAAGCCGCTGGCGTTCCCATTATCGTCGCCATCAACAAAATCGATAAAGCCGGCGCAAATCCAGAACGCGTCCGTCAGGCTTTGACCGAATACGAACTCATCCCCGAAGAATGGGGCGGTACAACCATCTTCAAAGAAGTTTCTGCAAAACAGGGAACCGGCGTCGATGAACTCCTCGAACTCATCGAACTCCAGTCCGAAGTCCTCGAACTCAAAGCCAATCCCGACAAGCCCGCTCGCGGTTTCGTCCTCGAAGCCTACAAAGACAACCGAAAAGGTACCGTCGCTTCCATCCTCGTTCAGGAAGGCACACTCCGCATCAACGATATCCTCGTCAGCGGCGCATGCTACGGCAAAGTCAAAAGCATGACAAACGAACGCGGAAAGAACATCCGCGTCGCAGAACCTTCAACGCCGGTCGAAATCACAGGCCTTTCCGATGTGCCCGATGCCGGTGAACCCTTCTTCGTCGCAAAAGACGAAAAAATTGCCAAGGAATTTACAACACAAATCAAGGAACGAAAACGCAATGCCGAACTTTCGTCCCGCAAATTCGATCCCTGGGCTCAGTTCAAAGACAACAAAACCCTCAATGTCATCATCAAAGCCGACGTTCAGGGTTCCCTCGAAGCACTCGTTAAATCCCTCGGCGCTCTTTCCACTGAAGATGTCGAACTCCAGATCGTTCACGCCGCTGTCGGTGGCGCCACAGAAAACGACGTTCAGCTCGCCGTCGCCTCCAATGCCCTTATCGTCGGCTTCAACACACGCCCCGACGGCCGTGCTGCTGAAATTGCCAAACGCGAAGGCATTCTCGTGGAATCCTTCAACATCATTTACGACATCATCGATTACGTCAAAGACGCCATGAGCGGCCTCCTCGACCCAATCATCGGCGAAAATATCATCGGTCATGTCGAAATCCGAAATACTTTCAACGTGCCAAAAGTCGGTACAATTGCCGGTGGCTATGTCACCGACGGTATCATCAAACGTGGTGCCAAATGCCGTCTCCTCCGACAGGGAAAAATCATTTACGATTCGAAAATTGCTTCACTTAAACGATTTAAAGACGATGCTAAAGAAGTCCGCACCGGCTTTGAATGCGGTTTCTCCATCGATAATTATAACGACGTCAAAGTCGAAGATGTCGTCGAAATTTACGAAGTCACGGAGACGAAGCAGTCTCTTTAAGGTTCGCCTTGCACCATTCACGGAAATGGTGCTGCGGCTCACTTGAACGCCGCTATCCCGTTGGGATACGCGGCGTTTCTCGATTTTGGTTCGGCCTGTGCCCTGCGGGCATACGGCCTTTTGGCGCATTTCTATTGCCATCCGGAACGGCAATACGAAATGCGCTCC
>JAZRWV010000014.1:0-35136 GCA_045599925.1 Myxococcota bacterium | reverse complement strand
GATTAGTCAGAATAGAAGCGTAAGCTTAATACCTCCGCGGATGATTCTACATCATTTGGAGGAAAAGTGCTATTTCGCTCCTTTATGAATTAAAATTGAACGAGATTTGTGAGCACTGGAGGCATCCAGGGCTGTTTCAGGATTATCAGACGGCAGAGGGACTGTTCCTACTGGTGGGTGTACATCACTCATGATGAGCGTGTCATCCACATCGCCTTCGGCTGTACGGTTTGAAAACTTTTCAATGCTTGCGAGTTCATCGAGTGAAATCTGAGCAGAAGGCGACATTTTTGTGACGAGAGGGAGTTTGTCATCGACGACAGGAAGTGAAGGCGAAGAAGCTGTTGCCATTTCGTCAATACTCGAAATCACAGCCTTATCAGGTGCAGGAACGACAGGTTCGTCCGACAATTTTACCACATGTTCATCATGAGATGTTGGTGAGGGGGTATAGTGTTGAACGGCCTCTAAAATGCTTTTGGGAGAAGCAGCCTGATGTTCAGCTTCAATGGATTTGAGTGATTTCGAGACCTGACGTTCATCGAGAGCCGGTGTATCTGATTTTGAAATGGTTTTGAAATCAGCAGAAGCAGGTTTAATGGCTGGGGCTGCGGCAATAGAAATGCGATTTCCTTCAGGAGCGGTCATCACTTGAACAGCGGCCTGAGCTGCGGCGTATGCGAGTTCCATTTTTTCAGCATCTTTAGCTTTCTTTTCATCTTCTTCATCATCATTTTCGCGAGATTTTTCGAGGATAAACTTAATCGTTGTCTGAAGCATGGAGGTGACAGGAACCGCGAGAATAAGTCCGAGAACCCCTGCGAGTTGTTGACCGGCGAGCAAAGCAAAGATGATGATAACGGGATGAAGGTTGGATGATTTGCCAACAATTTTGGGGGTAAAGAAATTCGTATCGCAGAAATGGATGAGTAGAATGACGACGATGACGAGCAATGCGGTGACGGGGCCTTTCATCAAGGCAAGCAATACTGCTGGAATGAGAAGGATAATCGTTCCGAAAATCGGAATGATGCAAAGAAGACCGCCAACAATTCCGAGCAACAATGCGAAATCGACGCCGATAAGAAAGAGGCCTAGACCAGTGAGGAAGCCGTCGATACAGCAGATAATGAGCTGTCCGCGAACGACTCCTGCGAGTCCTTTTGAAAGTCGGCCTTTGAATTCGTCATAAGTATCGGCTTTCTGATTTTTATCCTCAAAAAGTCTGCGGATAAATGCCATCAACTTTGGTGTGTCAATCGAAATAAAGGCAGCGAGCATGAGGACGAGAATGAATTGGACGAATGTGTTGACGACGACTTCAATCACACTCTGAAGAATAGAGAGTGCACTTCCTGCATACTGCGTACTCGATTCGACAGCACTGACGACGGTTTTATTGATTTCTCGTTCGAGATTAAAGCTTTTGGCGGACTTTAAACCAGCTTCATCAGGGTTAGTTTTGATGATGTAAGAACCATTGGAATCAGACTGAAGCACGAGTTCGCGGTCACCTGCGAGGATATCGAAATCGCCTTTTTGAGTCTGATGAAGCCGAAGAATAACCGGAGATTTGGGGATATCGGATTTTGTGATGATTTTGGGTTTGGCTTTTTCAGAACGTTCGGCATTAACGAGGAGAGGTTTTGAGCCGCTGGTATCGATTTCAGGAAGGGCAAGTTCATCGACTTCGGCGAATGCCGAATCAATGGATTGATGCACGTGATTAGTGGTTTCTTCAATTGCTGCAGGGAGTTCAGATGGATCGTGTCTGGAAAATCTGAAAAGAAGTTCATCCGCTTTTTGACTGAGTTTGGGAATTTCTTCGTCCTTAATGCGTGAGTAATATTTGGGAAGTTCTTCTGTTGCCTGTGAAATTTCAGAAGTCAGGGCGGGAACGAAAGCGAATCCGACGCCGACGACTGCGAGCAAAAAGAGCAAATATGCGCACAAAACGGCCACACCTCTGGGAAGATGACGTTTTCCGATGTGGATTTTGTTCATATTATTGACCATTGGCTCAATGAGATAAACGATAATGAGCGCAATGATAAAGGGGGTTACCAGCTCATGAAAGAGTACGATAAGAATAAGCAAACACAGAGTTACTGTGACCAGGACTGCATGTTTTTTTATGAAACGGAGAAATGGATGCATTGTTTTCTCTTATTATTGAAGTGGAACATGCCAGTGGAAACGAGCACCAAGCTTGAATGTTGGGGCACGTCCTTCTTCATCTGAAGTATTTTGGCCTGTGAGATCAATATACATTTTATCGTTAAAGTAATACTCAGCAGACAAAGCCTGTTCATTACCTGCCGCGCCGCGAATGGAAACGCCAGCTGCAATTCTGAGTCCTTTGTTTATTTGTTTGACATAAACAAACTGTGCAGCGCCTTCACTAAACACGAACTTAAATTGATCTGCATTGATGAATGTGTCAAGCTGAGATGAGAAAAACGGTGACAAAAGGGATTCCATTGCCACGTCGTTTCCTGAGAAATCTTCGATGGTTTTGCCCGTAAGGATGAGTGCGTAGACGTTTGTATCCGTGAGATACGGACTGGATTCGAAAGACCATACCGGTTTAAAGACGCTTCCGCCCACAGTCAAGGTGATGGAGTACAAATCACTTGAAGATGAATCGCTTGTTGAAATGCGTTTTCTACGGTCGAGGTCGGTGTTGCCTGTAACGGAGCTGAAGGCATTGGATTCTGTGTTGATTTCAGTCGTTGCTGTAATATCAATTTTTCCATCCAAAGAGCCGTTAAATGCGACCTGAGCACCACTGCCAAATTCAAAATCATTATCACGAAGTGTAAAAACACCCTGATTAATAGAAACGATACCTGTCGGGGCATAATCTTTAACGGTGCCGCCAATGCGAAGCTGAGAACCTAGTTCGAGTGCAACGACTGCTGTTGCGATTTTAACGTCCACACTAATGGAATTTTCTGCAGTTACCCCGACATCGAGACCAATTTTACCGAGGAAAGGCCATTTTCTAAGGAATGAAGGAGAATACGTATCCACGCGACGGCGGGAATCAATGAACAGAGACAATATCTGCTCTTTGATAAAATTGGATGTACCATCATCAAAGTTTTTCTTATAGCGAGCTTCTGCAACGTCGATATCACCTGCAACCTTAACTGTTTCAAAGTTTGTAAAGTCTTTAACTGTAATTTGGATATCCGGAGACACTGTCAAGGAAAGTTCATCTTTCATGCGGAAACTGATGTTATTGGCTGTAATGGATAGATCTGCACTTTTCGGAACATAAGCTTCGCGTTTAACTTCCCCAAAGATGAGATATGATCCGCCCATCACCTCGCCTTTAAAAGCCTGTGTTTTGGGAATCACTATACATTCACCGCCGGATGGACATTCCGTACTTGTGAAAAGAATGGCCCCTTGATCGACTGTAATCGGATCATTCATCGAATGCATTTCGATATAAACCGGATTGACCTGATCGACTTCAATCTTGCCATTGATAGCCAGTTTTTCCGGCGTCATGACAAATGTTGACGGGTTAAATAACTGTCCATTGGCAGAGAGATTGAGCTCGATGATGCCGGAGGCGGTTGAAATATCTTTGACGAACAACGACGCAATTTCGACATTAATAATGCCATCGATAGTTGCGGCCACTTTGCCATTTGTCGATGCAAAAAGATCGAGTGCAAGAGAGTGATTATCGACCCCGAGATTGAATTTTTGTGGTGTATAGAGACAGGTTTCTTTGTGACCGCAACGTTCTGTGTCATGTTCAAGAATGATAAAACCTTCGCGCATTTCAATCGGTGAAGAGGCCATGGACGTCAACACCTGAATGCCGTCACGAACGCCAAAGTAGCCTGTAATTTCGAGGTTATCCGGGCTAATTTTCTTTGCTTTGTCGTAGATGTTTCCTCGGGCAGAAAGACTGATGCCGAATACCCCGGAAGAGGCTTTGACATTGCCGGAAAGTCCTGGAATGGATTGGGCAATGGCTGCATCAATTTCGCCGTTCAAATCGAAATCGATATCGCCATTCATTCCTGCGGAACCGTTCATTTTGAGAACTGAATCGCGATATTTGAATTCCAATTGGCTCAGTTTGGCTGTCATTGCATTGAGATCAACCCGAGCCATCGCCGTTTGCGTCAGTTCGAGGGTGTCGCCAAGGACATCGACACTGATTTCATCCAGCAACAATGAAACCTTCATGTCATCGAAAGATTTCATACAAAAGCCGATAGAACCGGATAAAATAGCTTTATTCAGACTGAACTGTTTGGGCAAATCACCAAGATCTATCCCAATTTTGTCCATGGTTTTCAGGACGTCGAGCTGCGGGAAGTTTAACGTCACGGATGCTGAAAATCTCGGTGAGGTGCGAACAAATCCGGATAGCTCAAGTGTACTGTCGACGAACTGACCTCTTATCAGCGCAAACTGATTGGAACGAGACATTTCGATGCGTGAATTCCCAAAATTCATCCCGGAAAAGAGGATGTCTTCCAGGTCGATATATCCTTCAACCCATGTCGAACTCATGTTTCTGATGCGATTGATATCTTTTGAATTTTCCATCAAAAGAGAGACTTTATCGATATCGACATTGGCTGAAATATCAAAAGCGACGATGCCTTTTTCGAGAGGAATTTCGAGGTCTCTGAACATTTTGAACCAGTTCGGCGCAATAGGCTGAAGCTGAACATTGAGTTCAACGCGATTTTCCTCAAGATAATACGTCACAGCACCGAGAGATAAGTCTGGAGTTCGGCGTCTGACTCGAGTCTGCTGCTTCGAAGGCTGAATGGTGGCTGCGAGATTTTCAGCCTGTTCAGCACTCATTTTCTCAGTTTCAAAAGAAGCACTTGTTCCTGCGTTAACATCTTCTGCGATAAGTGATGCACCATCAGAATTTGTAAGAATATTGCGAGCTTCTTCATCCGAAAGCTGGGAGTCGATAAACCAGACATTCAAAGCAGGAATTGAGATTTTATTATCTTCATAGCGTGTAATGAAAAGCACGCGAGAGATATCCAGGCCTGCAACCTGAACATCTTCCATGGTATAAATCAAACGTCCTTTGAGCTGGTCTATCGGGCCGTCGGCCGTAATTCGACCACTGCCTGTTCCTTTTAAATTGAGCTTTTTCAATGAATTGACGGTTTCAGGATCCAATGTCAGACTTTCATAATTAAATTTACTGAAGTCGACTTTGGAAAGTGTCAGTTCTGTATTGAAAGGAATTTTAGTGGGCTCCAGAAGGAGTTGTGGCGTGATAACAGCATTCAACGTCTTTGCGCTGATATCACCGAATGCAGTATTGATATTAAATGCGGATGCGGAGAGCTTTGACTGATCGAGGTTAAGGGCAATATCGATTTTCGGAATGCTAATGCCCATATAGGAAATATTGGAGGTTTTAAGCTGAAGTTTTCCGCATGATTCAGTTCCGCATTGATGATAAGCGACTGCCAAATCGATGGGATCTGCTTCGAGATCACTCAATCCGAACTGTTCTGCATAACTGACTGGATTTTCGATGTGAACCGCCACATCGGCATTCATGTCACTTAGATTATTTGTATTCAGACGGAAATCCGGGCCGATTCGCACGGAATCCGTTCCGAGATCGATATTGATTCCACCTGGAGATGTCATGACGCCGTTTTGCCATGTCAGAATGCGCTGGTCTTCGCTACTGACGGGTTGGATTTTGGCGGATTCCAGTCCCATAAATGGGTTATCAAATTCATACAGGATGGGATCCGGCAACGAGACAGCAATCACTCCATCCTGAGACTGAGCTTTGAGATGGCTCTTCATAAGTCCGCCAAAATGCTGCAAATCCCCATCAGGAAAATAATCCATTGGGGTCATGCCTTCGTCGAGTCGTTCGCGAAAATCCGGGTCGACAAACGCAAAATCCGGATCATCCGGAGCCTGACCTGCCCACAAATCGAGGTCAAAATTGCCGTCCATGATGTCGTAATAACCGGCGAGCAAAACGCCACCAAGGGCAGTATCAGCCTCAAAATCTGAAATTGTCAGATGTTGACCGTCCATGTTTGCGCGCAATGCGGCTCTGGCAACTTCGACATCAAATGTTTCAAATGTCGGCATGTCCAAACTGATATCGCCAGAGACACGAGCGAGGTCGCCTGCCATGACTGCATGAAGATCGAGCTGTTCCCGACCAAACAGAATGGGACCAAAGAAATAAGTCAGTATCGGATCGGAAACTTTCAGCTTTAAGTCGAGATCGGCCGCCCACAGGATGCTTTCTTTGGCTTCAAGCCCTGAACGCTTATGGTGATATTGAGTTGAATGGGCCTCGACTTCTTCTTCTGTTGGGCCAACATTCATCATGGCGTTTACCATGACGATTCGTCCATTATCCCCAATACCTGTCGTCATTCTGGGAATATCAAAACGATTGCCTTCCCAATCAAAGCCATCGACAATTGTTTCTTCAAGAGGAATGACAAAATTCCCGCGCATATCCGGTTTTGCAAGACCTTTTCCTTCCCGATAAAGCTTGTAAAGCCCTTCTTCAATTGCCTTGACTTGTGCGTGATAGGTTTCTTCCTTTTTCTTGATTTCTGTGACATTGGTCCGGATGATGTCATCCATTGGTATTCCGTATGTTTTCAACATATCGGAAATACATCTGACGTGTTTGATGTATTCTTTGTGGATGGACAATTCTTCGAGTCTGGAGTCACTTTCGCCGCGAAGGATGCCTTCCAAATGGCGAGCCATTTGGCCATAGGCGTAACCTACATTTCCGGCGGTTCCGGAACCGCCACTCATGATTAAACCTTCGTCTGCATCACCCACACTCGCCAGCGCAAATGAAAATAGTGCAGGATTAAAGACGAGTTCTCCATGCCCTACGCGTATTGAGCCATCGCGACCATACAGCGTATCACCATGAACGAGATCTTTGGCCAATGGCGATATCATTTGCAGGATATTACCTGCTCTCAGTGCAAAGTGATCGACATCCGTATCGTATAAATCAATTCTGAATCCATCAAAAATGAGATGAACTGCGGTCGATTCGACATTGAGATCCGCAAGATTTGTAACAAAATTCGTTGGAGAATTATCTGGAGGATCCGGTTTGCTCGCATACGGAAGAACAACCTTGAGAATGTTTAGTTCACCTTTCGTAAAATCGAGTACCACATCGGCATTGTAAGCTTTAATACGGTTTACCGTCAGAACCATGCAGTCTGCTGGTTCATCAGCTGCACATTTCTCGCCATTAAACAAATCGACGAGTTCGACGATCGGAATTTTGGCTTCGACTTTGGGCGCAAAAATAACGGTTTCTTCCTTACCAGCTTCTGACAGACGCACATTCGTCATCGTCAACGTCTGCAAAAATGCATCCGTTGACATCGTATCAGCATAATAATCACCGCGAAGGAATCCACTCAGCTGGGAATGAAGTATTTTCGGGCCGTAAGAACAGTTCAGAATATAAAATGCTGTCAGATAAACGAATGCGACAATGATACACGGCCACATCAACAGAATGATGAGGGTATTTGTATATCGCGTCAACCAGGCTGGAACCTTCGTTTCCGCTGCAAATATCCGGACTGTGTGATCCTGTTTTTTCGACATGAAATTAGCAAATGGCCGCAGTCAATAAAGTGGCGGGTATCGCCATATTTTTATGCGATGACCGCCTAAATTCGTATATCAGGCTAATGGTGAGCTTAGTTTTTCAGAAGTTTCTGCATTTCTTCCTGAGATGCTGCACATCGGAAACCGAAATGATGTGCTGGATTGTTGCTCGGAACATGAGAACGACGGTGAATACCAGTGGCATGTTCGGGTTCCCAGTACCAGGAACCGCCGCGAACCGATTTGTGACGGTATTTTCCGCAACGACCATCTTTATCTTCTTTGCCACCACAAGGTCCCTTCGGATCGATACCTTTGCAGTCATCACCACAAGCTTCGTAACTGCCCGTGTACCAGTCGGCAACCCATTCTTCTGCATTGCCCATCATGTCGCAAAGGCCATATCTCGACTCGCCTTTTGAACAGACTTCGAGCACACGGCCTTTTTCGGGATGTTCGCCTCTGCGCTTGATTTCACCGCATGAACGGCCGGCTTTGTTCATGATGACCGAATTATCACATGACGAAACGGGCGTATTGCCCCATGGATAGATATCGCCATTCTCGCCTCGGGCCGCTTTTTCCCATTCGGCTTCCGTCGGAAGATGTTTGCCCTGGGCTTCACAGAATTTCTTCGCATTATACCAGCTCAGACCGGTTATCGGCTGTTTGGGCGCATCAAAATCGACATATTTGGGGCCGTCTTTTTCGCATTTGCCCTCTTTGACGCATGCTTTATATGCGGCATTCGTGACTTCCGTTTTATCCATGTAATATGTCTGCATCCAGACTGTTTCCTGCGGGAAATTGTTGCGATAATCCTTCGCTGCTTTCATTTCCTTGCTCATATAGGCTTTGTTGTAACTCGACTGGTTGCAGTGGTGTTTGTCGTCGTCGTAGCCGCGAAGGAATGAACCACCGGGAATGCACGACATGCCTTCAATCGGGCTTAAACAATCGGCAATTGGCTGGCCATTGGGGAGGGTTTTGGTCTGTGCGGCTGGTGCCTTTTCCACGGCAGGTGCAGCTGGTGCGCTTGTATCCTGTGCAAATACAGGTAAACCCAATAATGAAGTGCTCAATAATACTGATAAAAACAATGAATTACGCATATTTCCTCCTAAAATAAACGGGCTTCTCTGTCCAATCCACTATTATAGCATATTTGCCCACATTTCGTCAGAGTTTCGTGGTTTTGTCGTTTTTTGATTTGGCCGGGCTTTGGGTCAGTCGAGCCGTTGCGTACAACGGCTCGACTGACCAATACGCCCCGGCCGGTCGGGCTATCAGCTGCGCTGATACGCCCAACTTTCTTTTTTATTCTCTGTTTAACGCAATGTGAGGAATAAAATAAGTTCCGATTTATTGCTAAAGCCGGGGCGTTGCGGGGTATTCCCCGCAATGCATTTCAGGCGCGTATTGGCAAAGCCAATAGCGCCGTAGGGGCTTTGCCCCTGCATAAAAGCATTTCCAACTTCACTGCTGTGCACCAATGCAAAGCAAAATCATGCTCACAATCACAAGTCCAAGATCAATTGCCTTGTCGCGAAGATTCTTTTCACGCAAAATAAGCGCAGCAAAGGTAAAAGAAACGAGCACACTGGCCCGGCGAACCATCGAAACAATGGCAATCATAGCCCCATCCAGGCTCAGGGCGTACAGATATACAAAATCAGCCAGCGACAGAAATGCCGATATACCGAAGATTGCCCACGTCCAGTGAAACGGCTGGGTCTTTCGATGCGGAAACCACAGGACCATCATCATGATTCCCATCAGCGCGCACTGATAGAAATTGTAATACGTTTGAACCGCCATGCGATCGAGACCAAGACCGCCGGCCGCCGGGGCAGCCATCAGATACTTGTCGTACAACCCGCAGCACGCACCGAGAATACACGCCAATACAACTGAAAATATCCATCGATTGTGCTTGAAATCGATGCCTTCCCGCTTGCCGCTTCGACTGAGCAGATAAAATGCCACGATTGCGGTCAGTACTCCAAGCCATTGCCAGATGTTCAGTGACTCGCCGAATACCAGTACTGCTCCCAGAAGAACCATCACAGGACGCGTCGCATTGATGGGACCAACAATCGTCAATGGGAGATGCTTCATCCCGAGGTATCCAAAGAACCAGGATGAAAGGACAAGCGCCGATTTGATGAAAATATACCCCTGCGAAGCCAGAGCAGTCGTCGGAACGTAAAGCATTCCGCCACTTTCAAACACTCCCGTCAATGAAAGCAGCAGAAACGGCAAAAATATCAGACTCGAAAACAGCGTGTTCAGAAACAATACCGGCACAACGGCATTTTTCTTTAGCGAATGTTTCTTAAAAACATCATAAAATCCGAGCAGCAGCGCGGATAAAAAAGCAAATGGAAACCACATGATATGACTTGTTATGATTGAATAATCAGCAAATGAAGAACTCATTGCATTCGCAAAACAATCGCCGAAAAAATGAACGGCGAATTCGGGCGCATTAATGCATTTTCAATGAGCAATGTGCAATGTGCAATGTGCAATTCTACGTTGCCGCATTGCATGCAACGCCGAAATGAATGCATTGCTCATTGCTCATTGCTCATTTTAATTTATTGATTCCATCCATAATAGCGAGTAAAAATGCCCGTCAGGTGAATGATTTATGGCTGCACGTCATAACAGAAATCCGCATTTGACAAGTCCCATAACAGCAGAGCAGGAGAATAGGAATGGTAGGAGAACGACGTCCATTTAATCGCGGCAATCACAGAGATTCCGCAGCTGGCAGAGATACAAGACCTGATAGAAATTCAAGACCCGGCAGAAGAGAATTTGAAAACCAGGCTCCTCGTCCTGTACGACGTGAAAACCGTGATGAAGAAACGTGGTACGATGCTGTCTGCAGTGAATGTGGTGAAAGTTTTCAGGTTCCATTTGAACCGGATCCAGAACGCACCATTTTGTGTAAAGCCTGCCTGCGAGCTTCAAAAGAAGCAAAGTTTAACGGCCGAAACGAAGAACACCGCGAACACCGTGAACACCGTGAACCCAGAGAAATTGAAAATTATACCATCGTTTGTTCACACTGCGGAAAGGAAGATACTGTTCCTTTTAAACCCTATGAAGGCAGTGTCGTTCTCTGTCGTGAATGCATGAATAATCCGAATGTCGCGCGTGTTGGTGGTAAAATTTATCACACGATTATCTGTTCTGTTTGCGGTAAGGAAAATAAAGTTCCGTTCAAGCCAGATCCCGGCAGCCGGGTGCTTTGTCGCGAATGTCATGCAGCAGAACGCGAGGAAAAACAACGTTCTCGCGAATATTTTGCAAAACATCATCCCTCTGTCGTTCACAATACCAAAGTTCGCATTGAAATCCGCTGTGAACGCTGTGGTTGCACAGACACACTCCCATTTGTCCCCAAAACACACGGCATGATTTTATGTCGTCAGTGTGCAGAAAATACATTTGGTGATGAATGGGCTCGCCGAAATCGTGTCGCAGCTCAGGAATATCCTTTTACATGTGCTCGCTGTGCAGCTCAGGATTTCGTTCCTTTTAAGCCAAAAGAAGGACAGGAACTGCTTTGTAAACACTGCCTGGATGATCAGGCCATATTAAAACACAGCCGCTCAGAAATGAAACGTCATGATTTCGGAACCTGTGTTCGAAAAAATGACGAAACTAACGAAGAAAAGTAGCTCCTATCTCCAGGAATAAACCGCATCTTTGGTGTCCAGATAAAGCTTTGCGCCTATCTGGATAAATTGTTGCGCCTGCCACGGAAGCGGAATTTGCGCTTTTTGATGTCCTGTTGCCCGATCGAGTGCAATAACAGCCCGATCGAGCAGCAAATAGATGATGTTTCCGTATGAAAATGCATCCAATGGCGTCGAAACTGTCCGATATTTCCATAGGGGGGTGTTGTTTTCGACGTCATACGCCAGAATATAGCCGCCAACTTCTGAAAATAGCAGGGTGTTTTGCTGGCTGCAGTGGATGAAATCCGAATCAAATACAGATGTCTGCCAGTCAAATGCCTCTTTGGTGAGATTCCATGAAACGAATTGACCAGGGCCTGTCATGAATATCAGACGATTTTGCAGCTGACAGAACATGCGTTTTCTCAGCCGCGATGAGGTTTGTATTGGCTGAGACGCAAGCATTTCGCCATTTCTTGAAATGGCAAATATGGCTTGATCATTGGCAAAAACAAGCTGATTTTTGTCGTGTGCAAATCCTCTGAATGCACCGGACAAACGGTTGGTCTGCCATCTCATCAACCCGGTTTTTCGATCGAGACATTGAATTTCTACACCGCGATTTTGCTGGGGGGCCAGGCCAGTATAAAGACAGATGATATCGTCATCCACAAATAATGATAAATCCCCTTCCCGAATGCTGTCCGCAAAACTGAGCTGGGATTTCCACGCATGAGATGTCGTTCGTGGCTGATAATAAAGAGCCATTCGCAACGGTGTCTCACTCGAAACAATAAAGGTTGCATCCTGCGTACAAACCATGTCGAGCACATTGGGAACATCAAGTGACTGTGCCGGTGAATATGGCGACTGCAACTGTCGAAGCAGCCTGTTCTGATGCTCGTCTCGTGATATCAGACAGCCTTTCGGATAATAGATGTGATTGGAATGCCGAAATGCACTCAGCCCATCCGTAAGAATTAGCGGTGAAAGTCCCTGAGTTCTCAGCCATTGCGACGTCAGATCCGAATCAATGAGCGTCAGTGTCGGGAATTGTGTTTCCAGATTATGCCAGAATAAATCATTGATTCCGGCTTCGGATGAAACGGCAATATCATCGTGCAAATCGAAATGAAAATCATTCCATGAGGAAATGAGGCCATTAGGTGCAGAGAATTTCAGACTGAAAACGTAATGAATATTTGCCCTTTGAGGTGCTGTTTTGGATGCTTTTTTGAGGCGAATGATCTGCTTTTTATATTCGACATCAAGACGCCCGATTGGCTTTTCATGGCTGTCAATGGCAGATGATTTGCGAAGTTCCCATGGCTGAGGTGCATGTGCATTGAGCAGATTCATAATTCGATGCTCAATTTCATCCTGGTTGTTTTTCGGGATGCCTTTGAGTGAAATCGCAACCCGTACAAGTTTTTGTTCCTGTTCAGTGGCAAACTGACTGATGACACATTTCTGAACAGCAGGTGCTTCGGCCTGATTTTCAACGGTTTCCGGTTTGAGAATGCTTGTCAAATCGAGAATCGGATGCACGGCCTCAGCCTGTGCTGATGGCAGAACGGGTGCATCCGATGGAGTTGTAAACCGTTCGATATTTTGGGAGACTTTTTCGATATCGTACTGAGGTTGCGCTTTTTTATGCCTGACAGGCGCTTCCTTGCATGCTGTCTGATAAGATATCATCAGCATGAAGCACAATAATAGATAGGCAGATGGGAAGTGTTTCACCCTAATCCCTGAAGTAAAGCCCCATCAGATGAGATGCGACATGCGTACCTTTAATCCACCATTTGTCGTTATTTACGACGAGTGCACTGACTGCCAGCTGGCCTTGCGCATCATCGCCCCAACCGATAAACCAGTTATAGACGTAATAAGGGCGTTTATTGGAGAGTGTTCCCGTCTTGCCTCCGACACGAATGCCTTTTCTCCATCCTTTTCTTGCAGAGAATTGTTTTCTGGCAGTCCCTTCGCGCGTTGTATTTTCGCCGAGTCTTGCAAGTGTATCGGCATTATTTGCAGACATGGTGACGAGCCATGGACGAGGTTTGGCCGTATAGACAACGACACCAGATGCATCCGTAATCTCATCGATAATGGTTGGAGTCATCATAACGCCATGATTTTCGATGGCTGCGGCAATCAGTGCACCATGCATCGGACTCAGGTTGACATGCCAGAAACCGGCAGCAGACTTTGCTCGCTCGATGTCGTCATCAACGAATTCAGCTTCGCTGACATCTGTAATGAATTCGGTTGGAATTTCGCGATTGAATGCGAATTTAAGGGCAATTTTTTCGAGATCTTCCTTCCCAAGATGCTGATAAGCCAGACGAGCCATAACGGCGTTGATCGAATGTCCAAGTGCCTGTTCAAGTGTCGCGCAAGTGTTGTCTGTCTGCGGATTTCCTCGCACATCTGACTCGGTGAGCATGCTCGCTCCACCCGAATAACATACACGAGCCTGCGTATCGACACTGCCTTTTTCAAGCAGGGCCGCCGCCGTAACGAGCTTAAAAACGGATGCCGATGGTGCGAGGGCTTTTGTCGCATAATGATCGACATGCGGGCGGTCATTCGAAACGGAAACAATGGCAAGAATACGGCCTGTTTTGGGCTCAATTGCAACAGCACCGCCCTGCGGAGCCGGATGCTCATTCATATATTTGAGCGTGGATTCCTGCATTTCGCGGTTCAATGAGAGCTTTGCTTTGCGGCCATCTGGCAGATGGACATACGCCGTATCGCCTTCCCAGACAATATCCGAAAGATCAAACCGAACACCGGAATCGATATGCGTTGCCGTGTGCTGAATGGCACTATTTTCCTGCACAGCAATATCGTCAGCATAAGCCAGTGTCTGCGGCAGAAAACGGTCCTCCCGATTGAGAATATCCGTCGTCGAAAACAATGCCCACAAGCCAATGATGACGCCAAATATCGCCAGTGTAATCCATTTTCTTTGTGTATATCGTCGAACTCTGCGCATGAACCCTCCCTGTATTTGCAACAGCCGGTACTCAGGTTAGGACGAAATCATTGGATGGGCAAATTTGAAGACTGTTGTGCTGTCTTGATTTTTTTTTGAGGGGGCCGGTCTTTTGCGTTGCAATACGACCGGCTTTGCGCATTGCTATTGGCCGTAGGCCAATACGCAATGCACATCATTGTTTTGGAAAAATTGAAAAAAAAAGCCGCAAAAAATGCGGCTTTCCCGAGCTATTCCATGTGATGAATGATCTTTTTCGATTTTTCAATCCAGTCGTGAACGACTACCATATCCGGCTGAACACCAGTAATATTCTTTTCCCGGTTTACGCGCTGAAGATTATCAAGAAGCTCTGTTTCGTTGGCTTCAGTCAATGCCTTGAGGCTTGTAATACCAGAAAGTCTAAGCAATTCTGCTGCTTTCGGCCCAACGCCTACAATCTGCATAAGTTCCAGTTTGTGGGCCAGTTCATCGACTTCTTTAGCCGGCATGCCATATTTTTTCGAAAATTCAGCCCGCTCTTTCTTCTTCATCAAAATAGCAAATAACTGTTCCGTATTTTCAATTTTATTGCTCACAAGCTGCATTGTGATGCTTTCCGGAACGAGATCGATATCGAGAAGGTCATAATGACTTGCATAAGCCGATGGAATGCTGAGAAAAAGAAATAATACTGCTGTTAATAAAATGATGCGTTTCATACCATGACTCCATCAAAAACAGAAAACACTCTCGTTAGTGTATAACATTTGTGCCGAAATTGCTAATTACTATTTGATTTCAACTCTTGAATGGATTTGCATCCGGTACTTCGCCAGATGAGTTTTGATGTTTCAATCCATTCGTCAATGAATCTTTCGAGAGCTTCTGTACCGTTCTGCTGCCAGATTCTGTACAGAGGCTGTGCTATCGCAGCACAATCTGCGCCAAGATACAAACATTTTATCAGTTCATCCGGTCTCTGAACACCACCAGATGCAATCAGGGTTTTATGTGGCCCCAAAGCCTCTCTGCAATCTTTTATCGACGTCTGCATGTCGTATCCAAGATTGTTTAATGCCTGAATCGTCGTATCAGAAAGAGGCTCTATTCGCCTCAATGCTTCGATTTGAATCCATGAAGTTCCGCCAAGACTGGCTGTTTCTATGCCTGCAATATTGAGTTTTGCCAGTGTTTTTGCGCATTTTCCGCCAATACCACTCCCCACTTCCTTGACGAGTACCGGCATCGGAAATCTTGCAATAAATGAAGCCAGAACATCCGGATTGCATGAAAATGCATGATTTCCGTCATCCTGAACGTATTCCTGAAGCCCGTTCAAATGAATGCACAAGCCGGATGCACCCAGCTTTTCACAGGTTTTGGCAAGAATATCTGCATTATTGGACGTGATTTCCGAAGCACCAATATTGGCAAAGAGAGCGCGAACACGACCATTTCCGTAGGTTTCAAGCAATTTCGGATGGTTCAGACAGGCCCGAATCGATCCGAGTTCCATGGCGAGGTCATATCTGGCTGCAAGATTTCTCAACACAGAATTGAATGAAGCTGCCTCTGGAGTTCCGCCGGTCATGGCTCCAAACATCAGGGGAAATCCAATTGGAATTCCGGCAATCGAACTTTGGGTGTTGAGTTCGGCTGGTGTGACCGAAAAAAGAGCATCATATGGCAGCCGGACATCATCCAACCCCGTTCCGGACCCTCGAACTTCCGGATTCAGGCTCATTGCCAGGTGTTCCTGTTTTCTTTTTTGAATTTCATCCATATTATTCAATGCAAAGTGGAATTGTGGAAAGATTTATGATTGCTGGAACAGGGGCGTTGCGGGGTGTCCCCGCATTAAAAAGGCGCGTATTTGCTATTGCAAATAGCGCCTGAGGGTAGGCGCGTATTTGCTATTGCAAATAGCGCCGTAGGGGGCTTGCCCCCTATCAAATCAAAAAGGCTCTTTAATTACGAATTAGCCGGTTCCTGCACAGAATTCTCAGAAGCGGATTCCGAATCTGTTGCATTCGCATTTTCGGATTCACTGGGCGTGGTCGTCGATGTAGAAGGCACACTGGGAGCCGAATTTTTCTTGTTAAAAATAGGCAGACGCATTTTGTGTCCGATGACTGCGATTTCTGCGGGAATGAGAATAATCGAAACGACGAGTGCGGCACCAATCGTTGTAATGGTCAACACACCAACGCGTTTAATCGGGTCGAAATCTGAGAGCAACAGAACGGCGAGTCCGGAGCAGAGCATGAGGTTGGACTGAAGGATCGCGCGTCCGGAACTCGTCATGGCAATGCGAAGGGCTTCAGCAACCGTGCGTTCGCCTCGATATTCCTGGCGATAACGCGTAATAATGTGAATTGAATTGTCGACAGCGAGGCCGATACTGATTGTGAAAACGAGAACAGACGTCGTATTCAGATTGTAACCATAAAGAGGCAAAACGGCGAGCGTTATGCTGATGGGAATCAGATTGGGGAGAATCGCAACGAGTCCGGATGGCAGGGAACGAAATGCAATAAAGAGCAGGGCAAAAATGATGAGAAATGCTGTGAGCAATGAGTTAAACAGATCGCTCATGAAATGATCGAGCCCCAGCGTCGAATTATAGCCAATTCCAGTCAGACGATATTCAACGGGTGTGCCGTCAAATGATGCATTTGCAAGTTCCTTGATCTTTGCAATCGTTTTCTTGGAATTTTCAAAACCATTATCAGGAATGCGCAGACTGATGTGAACATTATTGCCCGTTTCTGTCACATAGTTGTTGTATTGTTCCGGCTGGAATCTTCGAATGCCAAAAAGCACACCACTGACTGCTGTTTGAGTGGGTTCTTCTTCGCCATCAAAAGTGACGCCGCCTTCCGCAAGCATACTACAAATAGAAATTGAGCTCAGAATGCCATCTGTTTGGGCAAGTTGTTTTTGAAGTCCGCATAAAGTCTTAAGATTTTCGACTTTTCGGAAATAATCTTCTTCCTGGGTCCAGATGTCGATTTCGACGGGAAGCATACCGCCCAATTCTTTTTCGATGAGTGTATTGGTCATCGTAATGGGATGATCTTCCTGGAAAACATCATTGACTTTGCTGTCGAATCGAATCTGAGTGGAAATGGCGAGGCATCCGGCGAGGACAATGCAGCCGGCAATAATAATGAGTTTTCTGTATTTGACGGAAAAATCGCAGAGCGTGCCGAGGAGTTTTTCGAGAATGCCGTTTTTTGGGGCATCTGCAGACTGAGCTTTTTTAGGTTCAAGTTTAATAAGGGAACATGCCTGAGGCATGAGGAAAATAATGGCGACGTAAATGAGCATAACTGCGAGTCCGGTAATGCCACCGAAGCCATTGAGGATTTTGGTTTTTGCGACGAGAAGAGATGCAAAACCGATGCTCGTTGTTGCCGTTGTCAGCAATGTTGCCAGTGCAACGCGATAAACGCCGCTCGTAATGGCTGTTGATTTATCTTTTCCTTTGCGGCGCTCATCGAGCATACGCATGACGACGTAAATGCCGTTTGTGACGCCGATAACCAGAATGAGAAGCGGCAATGTATTGTTGATCATTGTCACTGGAATATTGTTGAACACCATAATGGCAATTGCCCAGCAAATGACGCAGCCAATGCAGGCAAGTGGCATGATGGCCTGCCAGAAGGATTTGAACAGAATGCAGAGCGCGATAACATATAAAACAGCGACAATTGGCCACAAAATGAGCTGTTCTGTTTTCATCCTGTCGACGGTTATCGAACGGATATACGGCAGTCCGCCATAATCTACGATATACTCGCCATTGTTATCATTCTGTTGCCAGGCATCGACAATTTCTTTAGCTTTTTCATAGACTGGATAAAAGTCTTCCGGATTGACATGATCTGCATCCAAAGATGCCATAATCAGAGCATGGCGTCCGTCTTTGGATATGAGATTGCCTGTGAGAAGTTCGGAATCTTGTACGCGTTGCGAAACTTTTTCCACCATTTCGGGGGATATTTCACCGTCAGGAACGATGGGATCAAGTTTTCCTTTTAACAGCGCGCCTGCACCGGCACTTTCGTTGTCGGGAACGCGAGCGAGACTATAGGAGGATGTTACGCCTTCAATGGTTTCGATTTCAGAAGTAAGATCGCGCAGATCCTTAAGAGCTTCCTGGTCAATCAGTGTGTTTTCACTCGAAAAAACGAGCAAAAAGAGATTCGGGTTTGTCTGGAATTTTTCGTTAAACTGGTTTTGATAATCGATTTCTTCCTGACTGAATTCGAGCATGGCTTCCGGGCTGAATTCAAACCGGAGTTTTGGCATTTGAAGCCCGGCCAATACTGTAATAAGCAGGAAAAATCCCAGAACAAACCAACGGTATTTCAGATTGAGCTGAATTAGTTTTTTAAAACTCATGCCATGAATTGGGTTAGGTTAATCTTTAAGGTTAAGTAGAAAATGTCACGGAATTGTCACGGAATATAAGTTTTCCGAGACAAAAAATTGTTATTGAACGAGAGTCGGTAAGTTTTATTCAAAACTTTCATTTTCCTCGTTTCCACTGCAGATAGCCCAATCTCATTTGATGCATAACAGTTCAGCAGGGAATGGACGTGGGGGTGTGGTGCGTTGGCAAAAGCTGAGCTGTACCATGAAGATAAATCAATTGTTCATTGCCAATTGAAAACTCACTGCTATATTAAGAAATGGTAAAAAATTGTTGTCTGCACAGGGAGATTCATGAATGAAAAAAGTCAATATGCTCCTCATATTCAGTTTGTGTGTGCTTTCGGGATGTGAAAAACAGTCTGTTCCCGTGGATCTATGCCCAAATGATCCCAACAAAACCTCACCAGGGGTTTGTGGTTGTGGAAATGACGATGTCATTGACGCGATATCCGGTCAGTTTATTTGTTCTGATCCCAGGGATTTATGTCCAAATGATCCGAATAAAACAGATCCGGGCATCTGCGGATGTGGTCAGTCAGATGAAGACAAGAATCGCAATGGACTCGCCGATTGTGTGGATGATAAAATCGACCTCTGTCCGGATGATCCCAACAAAAAGTTCCCAGGTGCATGTGGATGTAATGCGATAGATATCATTGGTGAAGATGGGGCAGTCACCTGCATGGAAGACAAAATTGATTTGTGTCCGGATGACCCCAATAAAACCAAACCTGGTGTCTGTGGATGCGGGGTTTCGGATGAAATTGATGTCGGAACCGGAGTTCCCAATTGCATCTTTGAAAAAATCGATCTCTGTCCGGATGATCCTGATAAAAAGCTGCCTGGTGCATGTGGTTGCGGCATTCCAGATATCGACTTGAATGGCAACACCATTCTCGACTGCAACGAAATCGAAATTGATTTATGTCCCTATAATCCCGACAAAACCCAGCCTGGTTCATGCGGATGTGCGATCAATGACATAATATGGGATGGAACCATTGATTTATGTGCCGCAGAAGGACTTGATTTGTGTCCGAATGATCCCGATAAAACCAATCCAGGCATTTGCGGATGCGGACAACCGGATATTGATTCTGATGAAGACGGCCTGCCAGATTGTATCAGCAATGAAACGGATTACTGCCCTGATGATGAAAATAAAATACTTCCGGGCATTTGTGGTTGCGGTCAGTCTGATACCGATGTCGATGAGCTGACTGGTGCTTCCAAATGCATCTCAGATTTGCTCGATCTTTGCCCTGATGACGAAACAAAAACTCGTCCGGGTATCTGTGGATGCGGCATTGATGACAATTCAGATCTCGATGGTGATAATGTCCCCGATTGCATTGATGTCTGCCCGAATGATCCTGAAAAATCCCAATCTGAAGGTATTTGCGGGTGTGGAATTGCCGATTCAGACGACAACATTTCAGACTTCGATGGAGATGGTATTCCAAACTGTCTCGATGCATGTCCGGAAACGCCCTGGAAATCCACAAAAGACTCTTGTGAATGCAACGCCATTGAATATCAGCAGGATGCAGAAACCAGTCTTTGTGCACAAATTATTTCAAACGCCAAAGATTTCATAGATTTCAGAGACAAATGGAACGACGGTTCTATCAACACTTCGACATCCAAAGTTTTCTTTGTCGTTGATAATATCAATCTTGGTGATGTTCTCTCCAGAGAAGATGCTGAAGCCTGGGTAGGAATTGGCACAAAAGATCATCCATTTGATGCCATTTTCAGTGGATATCGAATGAACTCGGAGAATGCCGACATGATTTCCATCAGTGCCGTCCTGACCAATGGACATCTCACTGAAAAATTGACACTCGGTAATGAAAATGAGTCCGATATTTCATTGTTTGGTTATACTCAAACAGCCAGAATCAAGGATCTCGATATCAAACTTTCATTTGCTGGCAATGACCATGTCGCCGGTTTGACTGCAAATGCCATCGAATCAGATTTCTCCAATATTCACTATTCGGATGGGACTATCTCTGGGAAAACGTTTGTCGCTGGTTTGGCCGCCGAAATGACCGGATGTTCGATAAAGAACATCATTATTCATAATTCTGGAGTCACCATCAGTGCAGAAGATGCCTTTGTCGGCGGTCTTACTGCTAGTGCCAACAACTCCCAAATCAGCAATGTTGCTGTTTATGGTAGCGTTTCCGGAAATCATTATGTGGGCGGCATTGCTGGACAGCTCAAAACCTCCATGCTTAACAGTGCCTATAGTGAAGGAACTATTTCCGGCAATGCAAACACTGGTGGTGTCGTTGGCAATTTAACAGGCCGTGCATCGGTATTTAATGTTTACACGACATCCCGTGTGACTTGTCATGAAGCGCCTTGTGCATCTCTTATCGCATCCATTTCTGATTTCTCGACGGTTAAAAATGCCTATACCAGTGGCATTATTATTGATGAAATCGAAACAGACTCGTCCGAACCTGACGGTCCCCCGATTTTCGGCGATCCTAACGATCCTCGAGATGATCCCGAATTCCCAAGCGGCGAAGAACCATCTTCCGGTCAGGCATCCGTTCCAATTGCGTCTCTCATTGCATCTTTTGATTCAGAAGATAATGTCGTCGATAAACTCTATTACTGGAACAGCTATACGGTACCGGCATTTCCGGAATCCGTTCTGACAATGAAATATGTCGCAGCACCGTTGGATTTTGCGTTTTATTCGCTCACGCCTATGACTGAAAAACGCGAAAAACTCATCGACATTCTCAATGGCAATCTGACGTGTTTTGGCGACAATTCATGCACGCTCGATGGTACATCCTGTCTCCCCTGGTCGGTCGCATCACGCCTTATTTCACGTCCTGGAAGCACTCAGATGACAGTGTCGATTCCGACACTTATTTTTTAAGGACCTTGCTATTGGCCCGTAAAACCGTTGTGCACAACGGCTACGGGCCAATACGCAAGGTTAAGCGGCCTGTCTGCGATACGGCCGCTTTTTTTTTCGGGCTTTCGACATTGCGATGTCTTTCAAATGATACTATACGAGGCGCCCGATAACGCTGCATTTTGTTCTTGCAGCCCAATTCATTTTTCATGGAATTATTTGAAATATGCTCGTACAGCTTCTCAAATCCAAAATACATCGTGCTACCGTTACCTGTGCCAATCTCAATTATCAAGGTTCTATCACTATCGACAGGAACCTCGCCAAACGCGCAAATATTCTCGAATGGGAACGCGTCGATATCTACAACGTCACAAATGGTGCACGACTTAGTACTTACGTCATTTACGGCGAACAGGGAGAAATTACGCTCAATGGCGCAGCCGCACGCTGCGTTCAGCTCGGTGACAAAATTATCATCGCAACTTATGCCATGATGAATGAAGAAGAGGCTGCTCATCACGAACCTAATATCGTTCTCGTCGACGAAAATAACATCGAAATTCCTCAGCTTCCGTAAAGCTTATGATCAAAATCGGCCACATTAGCGACATTCACTGGCTGGATACAACCGGCGCACATGTTTCCGATTTTCTCAACAAGAGAATCTCTGGCGGTATCAATCTTATCGCAGGCCGGGCGCACATCCATTCAAAAGATACCGCTATAAAAGCACTTGAAACGCTCAAATCCCTCGAATGTTCCCACCTCGTCGTCACCGGTGATTTGACAAATCTGGCTCTGCCTGCCGAATTCCTGTCCGTCAAAACTGAACTCAATCGCTTTTTTGACGATTCTCAGATGACCATCGTGCCCGGAAATCACGATTTTTACACGAGAGAAAGTGCAAAACACAAACGCTTCGAATCGATGATTTATACCCAAAAGCCCGGAAATCTCGATACCGGCATTGATTCGACCTGGCCTTTTGTTCGCATCATTGAAAATATTGCCATTATCGGACTCAATTCAGCACAGCCGCGACCGTGGTTCGTCGCCGCAGGAAAACTTGGTTCAAAACAGCTCGATGACCTCCAAAAAATCCTTCAGCATCCGGATGTTGTTTCGAGAACCAAAATTGTTGCACTGCATCACCACCTCACACAGGTCGTCACTTCTCCAGGTGAATCGCTTCGCAATCTCAAAGAACGAGCCGAATTCCTTCGCATTTGCCAGGAGGCCGATGTCAAACTGATTGTTCATGGACACAATCACGACTTTACACTTTGCCGCGCACAGAATCTTATCGTTTCCGAAACGGGTTCATGCAGTGTTTGCACATTCAAACGCGACAACCGGGCCGGCAAATTTAATCTTTATCATTTCGATGATGGACAGCTCGTCAAAATCGAAACTTATCGCTTCGAAAATGAGCAGTTTAGCCTATGGAAAACATGGGCCCCCAATGAACTTCCTGAATTTCCGGCACCATCACCATTGGTTTCCAAATGAAAACAATTTGTTAAACCACGGCGAATGTGCGTAGCCGTTCTATAATCCCATCGCATACAAACTGATACAAAAAATCGACACTCTGGGTGTCACAATTCTTTTTCGACGTAATCATTATAGTGAGGAATGTTCCTCGTTCTGTTCAAACAGGAGGCTATGATGGGCGAAAAAGATTCGAGTTTTAAGGAATACGTTTCGGATAATGAACGGTTCGCGGACCTGGTCAATTATTATGTGTATTTCGGACAACAAGTGATTCAGCCGGAACAACTCAGACCGGGCGATATCGAGCAAATTGTCTGGTTTTATAAAAATGATGAAACCTCCAGTTCCGGAAAAGATTCGCAGATAAACGAAAATGCTGGGAATTCACCAGATTCTGCACAGAGTTCTGGCACAAAAAAGTCTAAAATTGAGCAGTTTTTGACCAGATTCAGGGATTTGTTCAAATTTGCCGTTTATAAACACGACGACAAGACAGGATATCTGTTCCTCGGGCTTGAAGAACAATCTGACATATGTCAGTTTATGTCTGTCAGAATTATGCTTTACGATGCCATGGCATATACCGCGCAAACTGAAGGCAATCTCAAAAAGGAATATCCTGAAATTGCAGAAATACCTTCAAGTCTGCTCATTCCGGTAATTTCACTGGTTGTATATTTTGGCCATACCAAATGGACAGCGGCACGTTCGCTTTATGAAATGATGCCTGATCTTCCTGATGAGCTCAAAGCTGTCATTCCCGATTTTTGGATTAACCTCATTGAACCGCTGAATATGGATGAAAGCGATTACGAACGCATGAAAACCAACTGGAGCGCAGTATTCGAAGCATTCAAGCTGTATGTCGACAATGGCCCTAAGAAATATTATGATTATTTGCGTCACCATCCGCGCATGGCGAATGTCGAAAAAGCGGATATTCGAATCTTAGAATCGATGACTGAATGCAGATTACCTATCGACAAAACCGCAGGAGATAAAAACATGAACGTCAACCAGATGATGGATGATTATTTTAAAGAACATGACGAAGAAGTCATTGAAAATGCAAAACTCAGAATCATCGAAGATGCAACCCCAAAGACCATCGAAGTTAATACTTGTGACATCGCCAAGCGTTTTCTTGAAATTGGTGTGAGTGTTGAAGACATTCAAAAAGCAACGCGATTAACGGATGAACAAATGAAAAGTCTTATCCAAAAATGATTTTTGCGCATGGCGAATGTCGAAAATGCGGATATTTGTATTTTGGATCTACGTACCTGATAACCGGAGTGGATGCCCCGGAAACGCGATACGAAAATAAATCCACGATACGGCGTAGCATGTTACCGAAAGCAAAACCTGACAACCGAAAACTAAACAAATGATCTTTACTCGCGAATCCCTAAAGAAAAGCATAAAACCCATCATTGTCGTCGTTCTTGTCTGTCTTTTTGTATGGATATGGGGAAACAACCGAAAAGTTGACGTGACATTGACGATGCGTCCCGTCATTCAAGGTTCGGAAAAACCGGTTCGCATCGACATGACAGTTTATGAAGACGGCACCGAAAATGTGGCGGCGACTTTTAGTCAAAACTTTAGTGTTCACACACTTCCGGTCGAAAAAATGAGCATTCGTCCAGGAATTTATATGATGCGTGGCATTGTATCGACAGATTCCGGGAAAACTCATATTGTAACACAGACGATTGTCGTTCCCGATGACGATGCGGAAATTGAGATATATCTGAGAGAGAAATAAAAGGAACATTGCGTATTGGCTTTTAAAGCCAAAAGCAATGTTCAGCCGGGCGTATCGGCGGTTGAGCCGATAGCCCGGCATGCTGGCTGCAGTGCGCGAAGCGCACAAAGCTGCATCATCCAAAGTAAAAAGTTGAAAACATGAAAAAACACGCCGAAAGAGACCAAATGGCCGGAGATTTGAGCGAAATTCTTAGTGATAACAGCTCTTTTGCCATGACCGGAAATCTTCCCGATATGAGTCGTGCACTGTTCGAGGCGCTCCCCAGTGCGTTTGCCGGCGATGAACAGGCCATCATTCTCTTTGTGGCGTTTGACAAGACGCGCGCGGACATTTTTAAGACGGTGGTTGAGCAGCTTGAATCCGGTGATTTGCCGATGCCGCAGATTCAGGTGACAACGCCGCAGATTCTCGAGCAGCTCATGTGCGTCGATCCCGCGAATTTTGCCCGAATGGCGTCTTTTTGCCGAAGATATATCGTGTGGATGGACGAACGCGACTGCGCCGACAACACCTGCGAATACTGGTTCGGAATTTTGAAGGAACTGCCTGCAAATCCAGCCGTTGCATATATGGGCCTGTCACTGCCGCAGGCGAGGCTCAACGAAGTTCATCCCGACCTGAAATGGTTGAAATATCCCGTCGAACAGATCGGAATGCGGCCGAATCTCTGGCTTTTTAATCCCGCACAGCCAGAAGATATCAGGGAGTTTTACGACATTTGCCGTCAAAAATATTCACTCGTCACTTGCCGAAACGAGAGCATTCGCCTCACTTATTCTGAAGCTTCACATCGAGAGCATATCCACGTCGTGACTGCGTCCGGAAATCGCCCTAAAAACGCCAAATATTTTCAGTATCTGTCGCTGAATCCTGTTGCCGATTTTTGTCTGCCCGATGTCGAGTGGTCGCACTGCGTTTTTATTGACCCGCTGCCCAATGAAAATTTCATCGAACGCGCGGACTGCATGCTCAAACAGCAAAATCCGGTATCTGTTCTTGCAACAAATCGAATGGCCATGCTCATTGCAGCATCCAATGCAGAATTTCCAAAACAGGAATCTCAGACACAGAATTTTGACGTTTTTGGGGAAATATATCGCCTTTATGCCGCGCTCTGGTGCCAGAGAATTGATGTGACGGCATTCAATACATCTACGGCCAAAAAATGCCTCGATTTCTGGGTTGCACAGGGCTTTGTCTCCATTGCTTCCGGAAATGTCGAACTGACTGCTGCCGGTACAAAACTCTTTCCTGGTATACAGATATTTTCTCAGCTCGGCATTTTGCACGGGTTTAAACACGATACGGTTTGCAAAACCATAAATCACGAACCCGTTGGCTTGATTGAATCCGACTTTTTGCGCATGAATGCTCGATTTGCGATGGGGGGGAAATGCTGGCAGCGACAGTTTCACAACATCCTTGGCAACGAAGTCACACTTCGGATGAATCAGGAGAACATTCAACCCGTGTGGCTCGATGATATGCCCGTCATTTGCAGCAAACACACGTGTTCTGCGATTGAAAGCCTCCTGTTTTCACAGACGGAATGCAGTCAAATAAACCTGAGTTCTGTTTGTCGTGAGGAACTTCATAAACTGCGCACTCAATTTGCATCTGCACCGGCGCATTTATTCATCGAAGTCACTTCATCCTGTGCCCATTGGTGGACATTCTCCGGCGCAAAATACAACGAATTCCTCGCCATGATTCTGGCTTGTATCGCGCCAAAACTCAAAGTTTCCTTCGGAAATTTCAACCTTCGTTTGAGCTGGGACCCGATTCCGTCATCCTATACGCCAAAAATCGTTGCAAGACTTCGCGAAGTTGTCTCTTCTATTCATGAAATCTGCATTTCAGGCGGTTCCTCTGCACTGAAAAACAATCTTTTCCAGGCCTGGAAAAAAAGTCATCTCTATGGCTGGATTTTCTGTCTTATCCCAGAATCTGTTCAAAAAATGCTTTTCGAAAATGAGCTCACAGAATGGATGAAAGACAGTTCTCAGGTCGAAATTCCCGTTTTTCAAACCGAGACTTTGCTCCACATCGATGACGATTTGTTCATCGCGTTTGAGGAAAAAACAGACTCCAATCATTGTTTGTCAAAGACAGAAAAACTGGAATATTCATCTCAAACTGCCAAATGTCATGAGTCAAAAACTCACGCTTCATGCTCTCAAAACGACACTGTCGCGTATCGAACAACGCCGGTTCGTGAAGGTATCATGCATACGCGTTTTCCATGGACTTATGTCGATAATGAAATAAAACTGGCAAAGGCCCTCAATGTCATTCTCAGCCAGAAGTTCATCGGACTGGACGTCGAAACGACCCTCTACGATCAACGGCTTTGTCTGATTCAAATCGGATGCGCCGACCAGACATTCCTCATCGATCCTCTCGCTGTCGATATTTCCGACCTTGCCCAGGTCTTTTCTCATCCAGACATCATCAAAGTCATTCACAATTCCTGTTTTGAATGTCAGGTTCTGGGCAAATACGGCATGCCCATTCTGAACATCGTTGATACGCTCAAAGTCAGCCGCCGATTGCACGGCATGAAATGTCCGGGTGGCCATTCTCTTAAAGCCGTCTGCAATCGGGAATTCGGCCTCGATATGGATAAGGAAAACCAGACATCTCGATGGGAACATCGACCTTTATCATTGGAACAGCTCGAATATGCGGCGTTGGATGCGGAAATTCTTGTTCATCTCTATAACCATTTCTTTTAGCAATTTGCAATGAGCAATTGTAGCCCACATAAAGCTTTAATCGCCGTTGCAAAGCAACAGAGTCATTGCACATTGCCCATTGTACATTGCACATTGCACATTGCACATTGCCTAAAAGATCGCCTATAAGGATCAAACACTTTTTTCCTGAGGCGATTATGTCCAGATATACGCAAAAAATTCCGAATTCGGTCATTTACAGCATTGGTGATACTCATGGCTGTGGCCGGGAAATCATCGATTTCATCACACGTCTCGAAATACGAAGCTGTTTGAGGGGGGAATCCCATCCGGCATTTATTCAGGTCGGAGACTTATGCGACGGTTTTGCATTGCCTGAAGACCAGAGCAATGAGGCTCTTCGTGCCATGTCGCAAAGCCGCATCGATTCTATTCCTGAACTCAAAAGTGTTCTCGAATGGGAAAGCAATCGTTTCGTCGACTGGAGCAAAGATCTTGGCGTTCGCGGGCTTTTATCCGGCAAAGAACTCATGGCATGTGATGACCACGAAGTCGTCGTCGCCGTTTACGAAGCCTTTAAATGCTTCGAAACTCTGATGCTTTATTCGCGTTTTCAGAGACGACATCCCAACGATTTCTTCGTTATTTTTGGCAATCACGATGGCGATTTGTTGCGAGGAAAATGCGCGTATGGACGTCAGCAAAAATACATCCTTCTTGGACTTCTTGGGCTTTCACCAAAAGCTGTTATTGCCCACATGACCGAAGGCAGGACGCGAAGACTTCTCAAAAATCCATGGATTAAGTGGCTGAATCAACGGCCGCATATCCTCATGGGACGTGACACAATTTATATGCATGGCGGCCCAACCGGAGAACTTTCACAAAATCTGGCGCAATCAGGCTCAGAAGGATTCGCTCAATGGATTGAAGAAATCGATGCTGCTCGCGAATCGGGCATGGAAGATTCGCATTTTACTGAACACGAATCCTTCCTTTCGCCGGATGGCGCCCCCAATGACTGGCTGAAACATCCCAATTGCATTCTCGATTTTCTTAAAGCAGCCGACAGAAAATACCTTGCTGTTGGGCATTCTCCATTCCTCGACTACGAAAAAGGCCCGATGCTCGATCTGGTAAATGCTTCGGACGAAATGAAAAAGCAATTCGCAACGCCTGCACAACTTCCACCAGAAGGTCGTCTCATCAAACACGACACCAATATGAAACGCGTCGGTGAATTGTGGGCTTGTCGTCACGAAGTCGGTACCGATATCTGGACAGGTATTGATGCCAATCTGAATGAATTCCCACTTCGCACGATGTAATAGTGAATGAAATCCTGCGGTATTAAGACTTTATTTCTGTGTATTTTCATCGCCTTTTCGGGAAATACTGCATTGGCAGATCCCGAAATTGGCTCTGAAGACTGGCAGTTTAATATGGCCAAAGCCATTGCCTCTGAACTTGCAGACACACCAGCCTGGAGTCTTGCTGCATCCTATCTTAGAGAAATCAGTCCGAAAACTCAGGACTGGAATCTTCTTCTGCTCCAGGCAAAAGTCGAACTTCAACACGGCAATATTCCTGAAGCAGAAAAGATCATCGAACGAGCTCTTCAGATGAATGGCAAGAATCCTCGAATCCTTGCAATGGCCGGAAACATTGCATTCGATGCCGGTAGACAGGAATACGCAATCGCATATTTTGAAGAAGCACTATCCCTACAGCCTAAAAACACTCAAGTACTTCTTTCTCTCGGACGCATTCGTTCTGCCCGTCAGGAGTGGAATCAGGCCATTGAACTTTATGAACGCCTGCTCACTCTTGTCACTCCAACGAGTGAAATATGCATGAGACTGGCCGTCGCATACGAAAATATCGGAGATCTCGAAAAAGCTGAGTCCAATCTCCTCACCAATCTCAATGTCCATCCCAATAGAATCCTCGCCCTTATGCCCCTTGAACGATTCTATTTAAAACATCAGAAATTGGATCGCGCCAGCGAAATCACGAAAGAACGCGAAAAGCTCCAGAAAAAAGAAGGCGATCAGCGAACCCTTCGTGGTCTTCAAAAATCCAGCAAATAATCGATTTTGATGATTATCTTAGGTTTTTTGCCTTTTTTTGCCTTTATTGCATAGTGAGTTCAATGGTCATTCACAAATGACCTCACGGGCATGGAGGCCCATATCATTATGAAACAATGGATTGTTCCGATTTCTCTGGCTTTTTTGCTGTCTGCATGTGGAAACAGCACACCACTTCCGCAAGACCCTGTATCCCCTGTTCTAACTCAGGAATCGAATGTCGTCGATCCCAGGATTCAAGCCAGAACAGATGCCGAGAATTTCGTCAATGTTAACGCTGAAAACCTCGCAAATTTTGCAATGAAATTTGCAAAATCTGACGATCTGGCCAACGAAATACAAAAACTTATCACGGCCGAACCTCCTTCTAAAAAAGCTAAAGCTGATCCCAATCGCATTGCATTTCTCCAGCAGTCAGATCTGAAGGAAATCTACGAAGCACGCCAATTTTCCCCCATTTTCGTATCGGGTTCTGGGCTCACATCCGCGATGGATCCTCTCACAAAGGAACTCAATCAACTCAATAATCATGGGCTTGGAAAACTCGAAGTCGCCCCTTGGGCTGAAGCTCTGAAAGCCCTTCAGGATGCTTCCTCTGATGAAGACAATAAAGACTTTGTCTTTACGGATGAAGAAAAGTCAAAACTCGTCGATTTGATTCTCGAAAAACAAGTCGATTATAAAGATGCGGCTTCCGTCAAAAGCTTCATGACAGAACTCGTCAAAGACGAAAACATCATGCCCAGGCTTCATCAGACTGTGGCTGAACGCGCTAAAAAACTTGCTCAAACCGCACAACAAACGGCTCAGCTCGAAGTTCGAACTGCTGATTTGGCTATGAGATTTGCGCGTTCTATGGCATTCGACAACATGACGCACCTCACGGATGAGGAAAAGGAAACTCTCGGAAAACGACCTACGGACGCCAAATACGGCGCAATTGCAGCCAAAAGAACCCGTCTCTGGTTCGATTCACTCGTTCGCGTTCTCGATACGCCTACCACGCCACAGGAAACTGAAAAAACTCAGGAAACTGAGGAAAAAACTAATGATTTTGAAGAAATTCAGGTCGCCGAAGATGTCAATGAAGAACCCGTTATCGATGAGGCTAAAGACGCCAATGCGGCAGAAGCTGCAGCAGCCAATGCACAAATCGATCGACTTCAGCATGCACAAGATGTTGAATCCCTCATTCAGGCTCTTTATCCGCCACATCCGGCCTATAAAAAGCTCATGGAAGCCAGAAGTCGTTATGCGGCTCTCGAAGATTGGGATAAAATCTCCACGATGACGCTCAAAAGTGGTCGTTCCAACAAGGGCATTCCGGCCCTCAGAAAACGACTCGCCGCCGAAGGCTACTATCACGGCGATGTTTCTCCCGAAGCTTTAAGTGCCGAAGGCGCCGAGGTCTATGACGATGAACTTCGGGCCGCCGTTCGACTCTATCACGACGCTCATCAGCTCGCTTATGATGAAACCAAAGGCATTCAAAAGGCATTTTGGGAAAGCCTGAACACACCGCGAGCCAAACGCGTTGAACAAATCGAGGAAAATCTTCGTCGCTGGCATAAAACCCAGATTATTCAGTCGCCATATTATATTTTCATCAATGTTCCCGATTTTCATGGCGAAGTCTGGCGCGATGGTCAAATGGTCTATCGCTTCCCCGTCGTCACCGGAAATGCAAAACGTGCCTGCGATCCAGATACAAAGCAGTGGAAATTCATCAATGCCACTCCGCTCATGCACGCCAGAATGCTCTATATCGAGTATAATCCTTACTGGATCGTGCCTCCTCGCATTGAACAGGAAGATTATATCGAAAAAATCAATGCCGACCCCAACTGGCTTAAAGAACATGAGTTCGAATATTATACCGAAAAAGGTCACACGGTCCTGAGACAGCTTCCTGGCGAGAAAAATGCACTCGGTCGGGTCAAATTCATCTTCCCGAATCCAAATAGTACGTTTTTGCACGACAGTCCGCAAAAAGGCCTCTTTAAATACCCGATTCGCGCTTTCAGTCACGGTTGTATGCGCGTTTGGGAGCCTCTGGAACTCGCCAAACGACTCCTCAAATACGATGGCCAGTGGTACGACAAGCTCGAAACGGAAATTGAGGATCTCGAACCCAGACGTTTCATTCTCAAAACTCGTTTCGACGTCTTCATCGATTATTTCAATGTTCGCGTCGATGACGACGGACTCGTCTATTTCCTCGCCGATCCTTATCGCTACATTCGTTATGCACTCGAACCGCCAAAGGAAAAAGACCTTAAGTGCAAGCCGAATCCCAAGGCATGGATTGCAAGAACTTCGCTTCAGGGCGATGTCGGTGCCGATACGACGACCGAATAACGGCCTGTTGGTTTGATTTGGTATGGACGCGCGCTATTCGCTTTGCGAATACGCACGCGCTGCGGTGCTACTTCGCTTCGGCTCAGTACGCACCGCTTTTTTATTATTGGAATAATCCATCAAAATCAGAAGGTTCCGGCACCATAAAACTCATCATGCGTCCCGTTATCGGATGCACAAAGCGAATATTCAACGCATGAAGCCCAAGCCGATGTATCGGATTCGCTTTGGACCCATATTTTTCATCCCCAATAATCGGATGTCCCAGCGATTCCAGATGCACCCTTATCTGATTGGTCCTTCCCGTTTCCAAATCCAGGCGAACTTTCGTCCACTTGTCATTCGATTTCACAACTTCGTAATGGGTTACGGCATGAAGTCCTTTGTTCGGATCATTTGTGCTGTGAACGACTTTGTGTTCGTCCTCATAAAGCCAGGATTCTATCGTGCCTTTGTTCGGGGTCAGGCTTCCTTCAATAACCGCAATATAGGCGCGTTCTTCGACGCGATCATTCCAATCGGCAATCAGACGATTCTGTGCTTCCCGGCATTTGGCAAAGATCAAAACGCCGGAAGTGTCGCGATCCAAGCGATGAACGATATAAATCCGGCGTGTCGGATCCCGGCGGCGGATATAATTTTCCAGAATCGTGCACGCATTTTCACAGCCACCGCCGGTCGTATCCACCGAATGAAGCCCAGTCGCTTTGTCCACGGCAATCAGATAATCATCTTCATACAAAATGCGAAGTTTGAGGTGATGAAGGGCAAATCGATTTTCACTCGCCGATACGAGTGAAACCACATCTCCCGGATTCAGGACATAATCGAATTGCGTTACAGCTTCGCCATCGTTTACCGAAATGCATCGATGTTTCAAAAGCTGTTTTATCGATGTCGCACTCTGACCTGACAGCTTTTTCAGCAAAAATTCCAGTAAGCCAGTGGTTTCAGTCACCGTAAAACGACGATTTTTTGAGGAATTTGGCGATGTTTGCACCGATAATCGAGACTGACCTCTTTTTTCATTTCCAGTTCTAGTTTTATTACGCATTTCAAAACAATCCACAGATAATCCAAAACATGCATTCATTCGGCATGATGAAGGCATCCATACCTCTATTGTTAAGAAATGAGCAACAAAACGTTTTTGTGTTAATATTGCTCCAAGAAGGCTGGTTCAAACCGGCTAAACTTCAAGTCATTTTAATCTGCATCGGCAGTTCCCGGTGATATTCATGAAATACAGATTTATTATCATTTCCTTCATTTGTGCGTTATTCCTGACATCCTGTTCGCCTCAGGCAAAAGACAAAACATATGGTCAGGAAAATGCATCTCAGACAGAACTGGAAATCACTCATAAAATCATTCAGCATGCACCAAAACCAAAGAATGAAGGTGTTTTTATTCGCAATGACGCAACCTTTAAGGAAATAAAAGCGGGGTCTGCAGAACTTCTCAAACCAACGAATGCTGAGCGCGGGTTTGGGTTTGAACAACCCGTTGGTATCCCTGAAACTTCAGTTCTGGACTTGAGTATTGTCACGACGACACTGAACCTTTCCCAGCTTCAACTCACTGCATTTAAAGGCATTTCGGTCAATACAGATCACTGGTTTGATAATGTCGATAATACGAATGTTGCGTGGATTCCGGAACGCGATGTCAGTATGAATCTCAATGTGATTGAGCCGGAATCCGGATTTGCAGAGATTCATTTCAATGCAGCACTTGAACCTGGCTTTTATATTTTGCACGATGATTCATTTTTGCGCTCCCGGCGAGTGGAAGATGTCTCTGCATATTATCCAGTTGTCGTATTCAATTCAGATATGAAATCATTGTGGGAAACAGAAGCTGATAGCTGCTTCAAACTGTTTTCTGACACCTATTCGGATATTCTCACACTGGATGATATTGAAAACCTCGACACAAAATCGCTGAAAAAATGCGTGAATTCCCAGCGTGTAGCCTGGAAATATCTTAGCAATGATGAAAATGTTTCTCAAACCTACAAAGCCAGAACGGTTTATCTCAGCAGACTTCTCGATTCATCCGACAAAGATACCCACGTTGCCATTATCGACCTGATGAAATCCAAAGATGATGGTATATTACAGCAGTTGTGGAAGATTGAACAAAACGATCTGCTGCAAAAAATTGTTCAACTCAGCACGCTTTCACAGCAAGGCGGTGATCTTCCGCCACGCCTTGTTAATTTAACAATCGACAGCTTCAATCAAATCAACAAATCAAAGGATATGCCTTCCAATTCTGCTGATGAAGAAGCCCTGTCCTCACCCTCATTGATGATGATTTCCTGGCTTCCATTTATTTATCTTAGTGCCGATGATCCGACACTTCAGGCATTTTTTGAAGCCATGTTAAGCAATGAACAACTGGATTCAGCGCTGATTGAACTCGTCGGAGCGATTCATTATCAAAATCTTTTTTCAGCTGTTCAACGAAACAAGTCACTTGCATCATGGTTTAAGCAGATAGAACCATCTATTCCAGTGGCATTTAAATCGAAAGCGGCAATGCTTTCATTCCGCAAAGAAAGAGAATCCGTTGTCGTTGCTCCCTATATTTTTGAAGGCATTCCAACACCGGAACAGTCTTCGTGGAAAGCGACATTGAAAGCTAAAGAATCGGCGGTTAAATCGTGTTTTCCCAAGAATTATAGCGGACCAAATGCCACATTTATTCTTGAACAGCCACTCAACGGGTCGAGTATGGGACGTCCGAACAAAGGAATTTTGCGGGATCCCATTGACACCAAGCGTCCACAGCCTGCATTTTCTCCTGAAATTGTGAGCTGTATTCTCGATGCTTATTCAGATCTGCCGACGTCGCCAGCCCTTCAGACCACACAAACGGCGAAAATAGCTATTAGCTTTTCAAACAATTAGCTTTTATTTCGGCGTAACATGCTACACCACATCATCGAGCGGATCGGTTAAACACAACGCGAAACGAACAACGAGAAACGAAAACAAATTCACGTAATGGCGTATCATGCTATGCCGCATCATCCATCGGATTGGTTAAAACAATTGCACATTGAATAAAAGGCCGTATGCG
>JAZRWV010000013.1:0-1205 GCA_045599925.1 Myxococcota bacterium | reverse complement strand
CGACATTGAATGAAGAATTGTGTTATAGTGCCCCATGGTTCGGATCTCCTTGCTACATGGTGTTTTCGTCGACTTCCTTATAGCATATTTAGAAATCCGAACCAGCTATTCTACGCAATTTTTGTGGGACAGCAGTGGTTTTCATCATAACCTAAATAACCGATGTGAATTAAACATGTAAATGCGTCGTCTTTGCATTTGGGCGTTGTAAATGAATTGTCATAAGTTGAAGTATCAACGGTCACGCGGCCGCCAGCAATCAGAAATTGTATATCGGCATAGATGCCGTCGAGGTCGGCATTGATAAAATCGAGCAGCGATTCAAATGAAGCAGTCGCCGTCCAGTAGCTGCCGAACTCTCGGTTTTGCATGGCCTGCACCAGCGAGCAGGGATTGTAAACATGTGACTCGCCTTGAAACTGATAACCATCATACCAATGCGTCGCTTGTGCACGATCCATCTGATATTGTTTGTACAGATCATCGACTTCTGTTTGGCGGATACCGACGTATGGCGCCAGCATCAGCGGACGAATCATCGTATATTCTTTAAAATTATTGAGCGACGACTGCGTTTTATACTTCTTGACCGGCAAAATGCCCGTCAGATAGGCGAGTGCCAGATAGCTGTTCGTGGCATCCTGCTTAAACATGTCGCGCAAAAAATGAATCCATGCATTTTGGGTGACGGTATCGTCGGGATAATTTCTAAAAATCGCATCCCATTCGTCGATGATGATGACGAACTTTTCGCCCGTCATATCGTTAATTTTGGTGAGCATTTTTGGCAACGCAAGCCCTTTAATTGGTAGTTTGTTCCAGGTTTGGCGAAGCTCATTTCCAATTTCTTTTTCAATATTATCAATAAATTTTTTGTGATCATCACTACGCTGTAAAAATGTCTGCACGTCAAAGCGGATGACATTGAACTTGTTGAGGTGCTTCTCAAACGACGGATCTTTAGCAATTTCAAACGGTGCAAACATCTCGCGGGAATCACACGTTTTGCAGTAATAGGCTTCGAGCATCTGTGCCGCAATCGACTTGCCAAAGCGCCGGGCACGACTTACGCAGACAAAGCGATCAAGCGAATTGAGCCATCGATTGGTGTATGCGATCAGACCGGTTTTATCGACGTAAATCTCGGAATTGAGAACCAGTTGAAAATTGCCATTGCCGTGATTGAGAAAAATACCCATGCACTT
>JAZRWV010000012.1:0-6251 GCA_045599925.1 Myxococcota bacterium | reverse complement strand
CCCCGGACTCCGCCAAAGGCCTGAGGCCTTTGGAATCCACAATGTTTAAGCTGCGATGCCAATATTGCAGCTTAAGCCATATTTTCGTTAAGCAGAAATGGGGCCCCATCCCCATTTCTCAGAAACTTAATTAGTGCCTATATTTCAGTTGATTTGCATTTACCCCTGCTGAGTTGTAACAAATGTCATCTATATTTTAACAATATCCTTTGAATTCAAGCCAGAATCCAATTAAAATTATCTTTGTGTATTTCTGCTTTGTTAAGAATTTTTAAGGAGTGAATGATGAAAAAACAGCATTTTAATTTGCTCAGTCTCTGCACAATATTGGCATTATGCTCGATGTCGTGCGGGGAAAGTGGCAGCAGTGATGATGGTGTTTCGTGTAAAACTGCGGCCGATTGTTCGAATGCGAACGGTGGCAGAGAAGATTATTGGCTTTGCAACCCAGAATCCGGTGTGTGTGAAGCTCTGATTCCGGAACATTGCTTTAACGGGGAGTTAGATTCAGACGTCGAAACGGGAGTTGACTGCGGCGGCGAGTGCATTTCTAAATCGAAATTCAGCGACAAATCGAAATTCAAGTGCGACAATAAGGTGGCCTGCAAGGATAATACAGATTGTAAATCCGATGCCTGTGTCGAGAATGTCTGTTCGGAAAAGGGCTGCGAAGGGGATTCGGAATGTCCGAATGACGGTCACTGCGTGAAGGCGGCGGATTCTGATAATAAAGTCTGCGTTTCGTGTGCTGACGGCATTAAAAATCAGGATGAAACGGATGTCGACTGCGGTGGTTCCTGTGGTGCATGCGATGCCAAAAAAGCATGTGGAATCGCAAATGACTGTAAGAGTGAAGTTTGCGAAAACAAAGTCTGTGTTTCCTGTGACGATGGCGTAAAGAATCAGGATGAAACGGATGTGGACTGTGGCGGTTCGTGTTCGAGATGTGCAGGTGACAAAGCATGTCATGAAGGCAAGGATTGTCAGAATGGCGTATGTGAGGGCGGCAAATGTTCCAGTGTGGAATACAAAGCTGCAGATCCCAGTGTTCTGGTCATCAATGAAGTTTTTGACAGTGCCAAGAACAGCCCGGTCTTTAGTTTGAACGGCAATGTCACAGCCTGTGAATTCATTGAAATAGCGAATCCTTCTGACGAGACTGTTAGCCTGATGGGCTTGAAGCTTGTCCTTGCCCGCACCGATAATACGGAAAAGAAAGTTACTGAAATTGATTTGTCCGATGCTGGTGTGCTTGCCGGCAAGAGTCTGCTTGTCGTCAATAACTGCGAATCACTGATGTTACCCATGGATGCAGTTGGGTTAAAATCGGAGCTTTCCATTGTTGCTACGGCCACATACGACCTTTATCTGAAGAATGCTGAAACCGAAGGGGCAAAATACTCGCTGGCGATTAGTCGACTGAACAAATCGTCGTTTGTTCGCAATCCTGAATTTGCCAATGGCAGTCCCATGGTCAAAACCATTGATGTTGCTGAACATGCCGCATTTGCAACGCCGGGATATTGCACCAATGGTGGGCATTATAGCGAAGACTGTGCGACGACTTGTAATAATGCCGTTAAAGACAACGATGAAACGGATGTGGACTGTGGCGGTTCATGTGCGATTAAATGTGGAATTGGCCTGTCCTGTAAGGCGCCGGAAGATTGTGCATCCGGGAATTGTACTGGCGGCAAGTGCGAAGAAAAGAGTTGCAGAACATATAAGGATTGTGGCGATGGCGATCGGTGCGATACGGAATCGGGCAAATGCTTTACACCGGAAAGCTGCACAGACGGCCTGATGAATCAGGATGAAATCGATGTGGACTGCGGCGGTGTCTGTTCCAAATGTGAAGTCGGTCAGAGATGCTGGAATTCCGAAGACTGTCAGAAAGGCGTTTGCAAAGACAATATTTGTGTCGATGTCAATATTACGGAAGCAGATCCGAATGTGCTCGTGGTCAATGAAGTTTTTGACAGTTCCAAGAGCAGTCCTGCATTTAAATTAAATGGCAATGTCAATGCCTGCGAATTCATCGAAATAGCGAATACGTCGGGGGCGGATATCAGTCTGTATGGATTGGATCTCATCCTTGAACGCACGGATGGTGACAGCGGAACCATTATTGAAATCCCTCTGGTGGATGCTGGTGTGTTGAAGAGCCACAATTTGCTCGTCGTTCACAATTGTGATGCGATTGATCTGCCATCTGATGCGATTGGTTTAAAAGATGTCATCGATATGAAATCGACGGGGACCTATAATATTTACATTGCGAACAGCAAAAAGCATGGTCCTGCCTATTCATTGTCGATCAACAGAGTTTATAGTTCGTCGTATGTCCGCGATCCTGAGTTTGTTGGGTCTTCGGAAATGAAGAAAACGACGTCTTTGTCAAAATATGCGGCATTTGCGACACCTGGCTATTGCACGAATGGCGGAAAGTATAGTGAAGGCTGTGTTATTGCCTGTGAGAACAAGGCTAAAGATGGCGATGAAACGGATGTGGACTGCGGCGGTTCGTGCGCCAAATGTGCCGACGGCAAGGTCTGTAAAGCCGCAGGAGACTGTGTTTCCGGATATTGCAATGATTCGGGCAAATGTGCGACGAAACCATGTGAAACGGCCAAAGACTGCAGTAGGGGAGCTGTATGTGAAAACGGTTCCTGTGTGATTCCGCCAAGTTGTACGGATGGCATTAAGAATCAGGATGAAACGGATGTGGACTGTGGAGGTTCGTGTGCCGCCAAGTGTAATCTTGATGAATCCTGTGGTGTTAATGCCGATTGCAACACGAATAAATGCGATGCTGGCAAATGCATAGAAAGGGGATGCAAAGCGGATGTGGATTGCGGCAAGAACTTGAAATGTGATCTGGATACCAGAATGTGTTATCTGCCGCCAAGCTGTAAGGATGATATTAAAAACCAGGACGAAACAGATATTGACTGTGGCGGTTCGTGTGGTGCCTGTGGTTTGACCAAAGCCTGCAAAGCAAATACAGACTGCGGAAGCGGGAACTGTGCCGAAGGATTCTGTGCTGAAATGGGATGCACCAGAAACACGGATTGCGGTGGCAATCTGGTGTGCAACCGAACCACGAAACAGTGTGTTGAACCGGCAGTCTGCATGGCGATAAGTGACTGTGTGGGTGGTTTGACCTGTATTAAAGGATACTGCGTAATTCCGGATAGCTGTACATCAAATACCGATTGCGGCGGTGGCCTGGAATGTTCTGAAGGTCTTTGTATTCCGCCGGCAAGCTGTGCGGATGGCATAAAGAATCAGGATGAAACAGATGTCGATTGCGGTGGTTCCTGCAAAGCTTGTGTTGTGGGCAAAGACTGTGATGTGGCAAATGATTGTCACACAGCTGTTTGTGAGAATGGCAAGTGCGCGGAGATGAAACAGCCTGTGACAGATCCGGATTCACTGGTGATCAATGAAGTTTTGGATAGCGGAGCGAGGAGTCCTGCGCTTAAGCTCAATGGTGGTGTCGTCGCCTGCGAGTTTGTTGAAATTGCGAACGCAACCGATTCGGCTGTCAATCTCAAAGGGTTGACATTGGTTCTTGCCCGTACAGATGATAATAAAGGAACCAAACAGGAAATTCCTCTTGATGATGCCGGTGCTCTTGCTGCCAAGAGTCTGCTCGTTGTTAATAACTGCACATCATTGGAATTGCCGTTTGATGCCAAGAGCCTTTATCGTTACAAACTGTCAATTGTTTCGACTGCGACATACGACATTTACATTAAAAATAGCGAAACCAATGGTAGAGTTTACTCATTGGCAACGAATAAGGTCTTCAATTCATCGTATGTTCGCGATCCGGAATTCAAGAACACCAGCACGATGAAGAAAACCGTTGACATCAGTGGCCATGTTGACTTTGCGACACCTGGTTATTGCACGAATGGCGGACTTTACAGCAAGGGTTGTGTGGCCATGTGCAGCAATAGCACCAAAGATTCTGCAGAATCGGATGTGGACTGTGGTGGCGTTTGTTCTCCATGTGCAAATGGTAAAAAGTGTGTTGGCGGTGCAGATTGTCAGTCCGGATTGTGTTCTGAGCTGGTTTGTGCAAAAGATGGATGCGCGGCTGATAGTGACTGTCAACCAGGCTATGTCTGTAGCATAAACACCCGTTCGTGTGTGAAACAGGAGAGCTGCAATGATGGCATCAAGAATCAGGATGAAACGGATGTTGATTGCGGTGGTTCCTGTGGCGGTTGTTCGCTCTATTCGGTCTGCAATGCGGATTCAGATTGTGAATCCACGAGCATTTGTTATGAGGGAACCTGTGAAATAGCAGGATGTAGGTCAGATAGTGACTGTCCGTCTGGGCAGGTGTGTGTGGTCGATGAGGCGCATCTGAGCAGTTCCTGTGTTGCATTCGAATCCTGCGATGATGGTGTCAGGAATCAGGATGAAGTGGATGTGGATTGTGGTGGTTCCTGCGGCGTCTGCGATGTAGGAAAGGCATGTGTTGTCAACGACGATTGTGCCTCCAGAATGTGTATGAATGGCGTCTGCAAATCGACGTGCTGGTATGATCTTGAATGTGCTTCAGGATTGTGTGACTCGATAACCGGACAGTGTGTTGCCGCTGCAGAAACCTGCATGGATAACAAAAAGAATCAGGATGAAACAGACACGGATTGTGGTGGTGTTTGCAAGGGATGCGATAATGGAAAAACCTGCTTTAGCAATTCAGACTGTGCATCGTTCAGATGTGTTGTGAATGAGAATACGGGTAAGGCAACGTGTGCTTCGAACTGTGCTGTGAACATGACATGCCCGTCCGGGCAGATTTGTGACTATTACACAGGTCAGTGCATTGTTGAGGAAACCTGCAATGATAACATTTTCAATCAGAATGAGACTGACGTTGATTGCGGTGGTGTTTGTCCTAAATGTGGTCTTGGTAAATCCTGTTTCGTCAACGATGAATGCGCATCTGGCGTTTGCGGTGACATGTATACATGTGTTGAGCCTGAAGGTTGTGCAAACAATTTTGACTGTCCTGACGGGCAGATTTGCGTCTCTTCCACTCATGAATGTGTTGTCGTTCAGTTTGGTACCAGAATTTCGGATCTTCGCATCAATGAAGTGATGGGCTCGCCACTGACATCTAGGTATTTTTCAACGCAGCCGAACACCAAACAATGCGAATTCATTGAAATCGTCAATTTAACGGATAGAGTTTTGTCAGTAGATAACATCGCCATTAAATGGGCTAAGGATGAAAACAAGATTATTGGCAATCCGACAGCGACTATCCCGTTGAGCGGGACGATTCCGGCGAAGGGTGTCCTCGTTGTGTCTGATAAAGATTGTAACATTCCAATGCCCTCGGATGGCGTAAATATCCATAAGAATAGCACCTGGATGGTGAATGGAAGTCGTTATGCCGTTTGGCTTTCCGATGGCTATGAAGATGGTGGTCTGGTCATTCGTGAGCCACTGGCATCACCTAATGGCAGATCTCAGAATCGTAGCGAAGATATTGGGGAAAGTTCGATATTATGGTGGCATGATGAAGTTTCAAATAACGATGTCACACGCGTGAACAGCCCGGGATATTGTTCCAATGGCTATAAATTCTCAGATGGCTGTGCAAAACCTGGCTTGGCTTTTCCAAGAAAGTTATGGGAGACTTGTCTGACTGATGAGGATTGCGAAGCGATTTCGTTTAGTGATGATAATTGGGGATATGAATTCGACGTTCCTCTGGTATGCAGTTCCGGAAGTGGATATGGGTACTGTGTATTGGAATGCTATCCAGACATCATGATGGATGAATATGAATATGATTACGATGATTTTGATTATATGGGCGTTTGCCGTGCGGTTGCAGGTGAAGGCTTTTGTATAGAAGATGCTGAATATTGTTCTTCCAATTATAATGGTATCATCGACGGCGCTGAATCCGATGTCGATTGTGGTGAAATGGAGTTTAATGACTTCACCTGTGTTGATGGAGAGAGATGTTCGTACGACGGAGATTGTGATTCCTACAATTGCGTTGCAGGGGACGTCGCCAATTTTGATGACAGCCTGGATAAGGATGAATATGAATCAAACTCACTTGATGGTTACGGTGTTTGCTGGTAAGTCATTCGCATTTCTTAAATAACTTGAAAAAGGCCGCCATCTGGCGGCCTTTTTTTTGAACATTTGAGGAACGAGAGAATGAAGTAGTTTTATCGTTACTATTCAGCCGGGGGGAGGAAAAAAACAGGGGA
>JAZRWV010000011.1:0-4229 GCA_045599925.1 Myxococcota bacterium | reverse complement strand
TACTTTTGATGAAGCTCTGATCGTCGAATCTCTTGAAAATGGGGCAGTTCCAACTCAGGATGTTGGTGAAAAAGGCTCTCTTGACGGTGCGCTTCCCACTAACTATCCGATGGTTTTTGCCGAAACAAAGTATGAGCGTCTTCCTGATTCTCCGCTGATTATCTTTGAGGACGATATGATTTGGCGTGATGGTTCCGATGGATTTCGGGCCAAAAAAGATGCGCTTGCCGATCAGGCAAAACACATTCAGGAAGCTTCGATTGCTCTTTCGGTTTCGCCTCGCGTTGAAATGGGAAAAACAACCGGTTACAGACTCGTTGAAATTCCTGAAAAAACTCTTTTTTCTAAGATGGGAATGGTTTCTGGCGATATCATCGTTTCGATAAACGGAACGATGCCGGATATGGAACCTATGGCTCTTATGTTTGTTAATATGGCTGCCGGAAAACAGGGCACCAGTACGATTGTTGTCGATCATCGTGGCGTTGAGCGCACGATTCATATTAGAGCAGCGGAGTAACGAATGGATTCAAAAATACGCCTCGCAGTGCGAATCGGTATCGCTGCTTTGCTCCTCATTGTTGCTTTCGCGGGTGCAAGCAGCGTCGGGAATATTATTTCTGAAAAAGTTGTTTCGGTGACACCCTACGAAGTTTCGAATGTCAAAGTCGATACAGCCGACGTTTCATCGGTTGGGGCAAAAGACGAAAACGCAGATATACTTATTTATAACCGTAATCTTTTCAATCAGAAATCGACAGGTGAAGAAGCAGAACCTGAAGCCGTGGAAGAGCCTGTTGCCGAGATTGAAGACACCGTGATCGAAGAAATTGTCGGCGATGGAAAACGTCCTGTTTTGACCGATCTTCGCGTTTTATTGATGGGGACTCAGGTCGCAAGTGATCCTGCTTATTCCGTTGCAATGCTGATGCCGCTTGAAGGCGGTGCTGATGCTCGCATGCAGTATCTGCAGGAAGGCAGCACGCTTCTTGAAGAAGCCAGGGTTGTCAGAATCGTGCGTAACCGCGTTTACATGGAACGCACAACTCAAAACAATCGCCTCGAATATATTGATACACGTACAACCGAAGAAGATCTCGCCGAAGCAAAGAAAAATCTCGAAAAAGTGGCTGAAAAGAAAAAAGCAGCTGCCGCTGCTGCTGAAAAAGAAAAAGAAAAAGCAGCTGCCGCTGCTGCAACAAACGATAAGGCTGCTGCAAAAGCTGAACTCGTTAAAAAAGTTGATACGGATACCTATGAAGTTTCCAGAGAAGCTGTCGAAAATATCCGAAAAAATCCGAATTCACTCAAGAACAATCCTGATTATGGAAAGATGCCGCAGGTTCAGCCTGTCTATAAGAATGGAAATATTGGCGGTTTCCGTTTGCTCGGGGTTGAAAGTGATTCAATCTATGCACGGCTTGGTCTGAAATCCGGTGACACTATTATCGATGTCAATGGACAGGCCATTGAAGGGCCTCAGCAGGCTATGGCTTTGTTGGATGCTCTAAAACCTGGTCAGGATATTGGTCTTAAAATCAATCGAAGCGGACAGGAGAAAACCCTGACGTTTCAGCTGAAATAATTCAGTGACACGATTCTCGTGTTTATTGCTACTGAGATAAAAAAAGATGCACAAAAATTTGAGAATATTCTCTCTAATGGCGGCTTTGGCATTCAGCATCGGAATTCCGATGATTTCTGCTCCGGCCATGGCTCAGGAATCTGATACGCAAATTGCAGAATCCGACGGACGGCGTTCTCAGCCCGGGGTCATCAACAGAGAAACACCAAATGACGGGGAATCTGTCGATGATAATGCGCCTGCAGGAGTCAATGATGCCGTTCAGAATGAACCTGATCATAATAATAATGTTGGCGTCGAAGGTGGCGTAATTTTCGGGGAATCTCTCGATTTTGAACAAAATTTCGGCAAGGATTTTAACGTAAAAACTTCTCCGAAAAACCTCAAAATTACGCTCGATTTCAGAGATGCTGAACTCAGTGATGTCGTCAAACTCATGAGTGCTCAGACTGGACGTAATTTTATCGTTGCGGATTCTTTGCGTGCCGGTAAAAAAATTACCATCATCAGTCCCAATCCGGTTTCTCAGGATGAAGCTTATCAGGCTTTTCTTTCGGCACTTCAGATGAATGGTCTGACTGTCGTCCAGAATGGAAAATTCTATAAGATTGTTGAGCTTGCGACTGGCGTAAAAGAACCCATTACCGCCACTTATGGAAATGCAACAATTCCCAACAATGATGCGCTTGTAACACATATCGCAACGCTTGATTACGTCGATGTGACTCAGATTAAACCTGTCCTTGAGCAGTTAAAGACTGCAAATGGCGTCATCATTGACTATGCGGCATCCAATTCTCTTATCATAACAGACACGGGGAGTTCCGTTAATCGAATGCTGGCTTTTATCAAACAGATGGATAATGACAGCAGTGATGGTGAGAAGATCTGGACTTATTCAGTGCAGTATGCCTCTGCATCAGACCTTGAAAAGCTGTTGACACAGGTTTTTCAAATCCAGAAATCAAATAATAAAAGTAACAACAATAAAGCTCCTGCTGAAGCCAACGCTGAACTCAGAGTGAGTCAGGTCGTTGCGGATGAACGCACAAACAAACTCATCATTGTTGCGGATGAACGCAGCTATGAGAAGATGAAACGTCTTATTCTCAAGCTTGATGTCGAAATTCCGGACTCAGGAAAGATCAATGTCGTTCATCTTCAGAACTCTGAAGCAAAGGAAATCTATACGGCGCTTAATCAGATTATTTCTGATATGTCGTCCAAAAATGGCAGCAATCGAAATAACAACAATTCCCAGAACAGTCAGAGAACGCTTCAGGGGGAAGATATCAGCGTTGTTTCGAGTGAGTCGACGAATGATCTCATCGTTGTTGCAAGTCCTCGCGATTTCCTCGCGATTAAAAACGTTATCAAGGAACTCGACAGACCTCGTCGACAGGTGTTTGTCGAAGCCATTATCCTGGAAATCAGTCTTGAAAGATCGCGAAGTCTTGGCATAGCCATGCATGGCGGCGATGTGTTTGATACAGGCAGTGGGGATGGCTATTTTGCGGGGCGTACAGAACTCAATTCACTCTCAAGCTTTTCTCCAGCTGCCATGTTTATTGGTGCAGGAAGTTCTCCTGGTTTTCTGATGGCTCTTGCCGGTCCCTCGCTTGAAATTGCTGGCGTCAGTATTCCAAGTCTTGGCATGGTGATGAATGCACTTCAAACCAATACGGATGTCAATGTTCTTTCAACGCCGACCATTTTGACACTCGACAATCAGGAAGCGGAGATCAGCGTCGGTGAACGTATTCCTTATGTGACGAGTACCGGTTCAAACTATTCGTCATTATTAAATGGTGCACTTGGCGGGGATTCAACATCTTCTGCACTTGGCAGTTTGCTTTCGGGGTACGGCACATCGATTGAACGTGTCGATGTCGCTTTGACGCTTACGATTAAACCTCAAATTAATGAAGGTGGAACTGTTCGTCTGGATATTGAGGAAGAGATCGAAGAAGTCAAACCTGGTGGAACAGATCTTGGCGGTCCGTCCACTCGAATGAGAAATCTTAAAACAGTAGTTGTCGTTCCGGATCAGCAGACCGTTGTTCTGGGTGGTTTGGTTCGTGACAGTGAATCCCAGTCGGTATCGAAGGTGCCCTTGCTTGGCGATATTCCAGTGCTCGGTTATTTGTTCCGTTCGACGGAAACGACGATTCAGAAACAAAATCTGTTGCTTTTGTTGACGCCATATATCATCGAAAGCAGTGCCGATTTGGATAAGATTACGAAGCGAAAGCAGGCAGAACGCGATGAATTTGTCGCATTTTTTGGCCGCAAGGATATGAATTACACTCGCAGTGTCGATTACGATAAGAAGCATGGTCTGCTGGAAGCGATTCACCAGGCGATTGATGCGAAAGAAAGCGAACTGAATGCGATACGAGAAGCTCAGAATGTGGTTGAAATGACATCCGATGATGAAGGGATTGATTTACCGGATGGATTTAGTGATGGCTACACGACGAGTGGTGGGTCGTTTGGTTCTGCGGGCGGCTTTGGTGGCGGCGGAATGCGCGGCGGCGGCAACAACTTTGGTGGCGGCGGCAACAACTTTGGTGGCGGTGCGGCACCAGGGGGCAGGGGTTCCAGAGGTGGGGGGAGTGCTGGCGGGGGCGGCGGGAAAGACGGG
>JAZRWV010000010.1:0-4767 GCA_045599925.1 Myxococcota bacterium | reverse complement strand
GATATCACGAAGTGGATAGGTATGCGTAATGAGCGGCGTTGTATTGATCAGGTCTTTGGATATTACATCGAGAGTTTCGCGGCATTGACAGCCATCGACGCCACCAGTTTTAAATATCAGATTTTTGCCATACATTTGAGGCAATGTAAGGATTTGCGATTCATTATATAAAGCGCCGACCGTCACAATTGCGTTAGGGCGCGCAGCCTGCCAGGCCAGTTCGAAAGTATTTGTGCCGCCTGCGACTTCGAGAACGACATCCGCGCAGCTACGATTTGTATGTTCCGCGAGCGTTTTCATCAGAAAATCCGGCAATATCACGCCATTCTGAACATCATTCTTAACATCAAGCAGACTCATATATTCCGCGTAATCCTTATTTCTCTATAAAATCAAACTGCGAAACAATTGTCAGAATATCAACAAACTCCTGCAGATCAGTATCCAGATGTGAAAGAGAACGCCGCAGACAGGCCCGGCTCAGTTCAAATACATTGAGTTTACGCGGAATAATCAGAATGGCCATGCCATCCTGAATACGCAGTGACCAGTCATATCCATTCAGAATCTTTCCCAGTCTTATCATGTTCATGACGAAATTTTCCGTTTCAAAGCAGTGCCATTTGGGTTGAGGATCTTCCTTTTTTATAAGACAACGCTCAAATGCTTTTTCAAAATCCGCCATGGATCTGCAAAACGAACATGCACTATATTGATATAATCCGCGGAATTCAACGTTTGATTTGACCTCAAAAATCAGCCCCTGTCCTTCAAAAATAAATGTAATCTTACTGTTCTTGCCCTGCCTCGTATCATGCTGCAGAAAAGTGTCGAAAAACCGGAACTTCATCCCCAAATAATTACCAATAATATTGTCACTGATTTCCCCCTCATTCCAATTCTCGCCACCCAGCCCGATATCCTGAATGAGCAGTTCATCGGGTTCACAAGTCATCCACAGACGATTCTCAGGATTTCGGGGAGTATAAGGCAGTCTTTTACCATCATCCGGCAATTTCATTATCACTTTTCTATCACGCAGACACTCTACTTCCGCGAAAGCCTCGATCTCGTTTCTAAGAAAACGCCGCTTAAAATAAGCCGTTCCACGCGCAAAAACCTTTCGTGTAAAATAGCCAAAGAGCATACCGACCAGACACACGGCACCAACAAGTCCTTTTCCGGCATTGGTTGGTACATGTCTCATGGAAGCCAGCCACATAAACATGCCGACAGCCGTCAATACACAGGCCACACCACCAAGAAAAACGACCATCCATGTTGCCATATAATATAACCTGAGCTTGCGGATAGCATCTTCATCGTGATGGATTTTCAGCGTCGGCAGACGGCTCACAGCCTCATCCGAATATACCGCAGGCAGGCAGTCTTCCTGCACATCCGGCAATATCACACTATTCTGAACCTCATTTTTCACATCAATCTGATTCATAATTCCTCAAGATCTGGGAATGAACAAGTTTTACCAAAACAACTCTTTGCGCGAATATTATTTTCAAAAAGTAGCACAATGGCAATAATTAATTCATCACACCCAAAAAAAACGCCGCGTATTGCAAAGCAATAGCGGCGTTAAAGGCCGTGCGTATTGCGAAGCAATAGCCGGCCCACGAAACAAAGATATGATTAATTATCCTTCTTATCTTTATCGACGACCATATCGAGATAACGATAAGCGGCAAGGCCCGTACCAGCGGGAATGAGACGTCCCATGATAACGTTTTCTTTGAGGCCGTAGAATCCATCGTATTTTCCGGCAATGGAAGCCTCGGTAAGGACCTTTGTGGTTTCCTGGAAAGCGGAAGCAGCGATGAAAGATTCGGTCGAAAGAGAAGCTTTCGTGATACCGAGGAGGAGGTCTTCAGCGACAGCGGGATCGCCGCCTTTTGCGATGATTTCGTCGTTTACGCGATCGAAGAGGTGCCTATCGACATGTTCATCGAGGAGGAACTTGGAATCGCCGACGTGTGTAATTTTGCAACGACGGAGCATCTGGCGAACGATAACTTCGATGTGTTTATCGTTAATGCGAACACCTTGTGTACGGTAGATTTCCTGGATTTCGTCGACCATGTATTTGGCGAGATCCTTACGACCTTTAACGGCGAGGATATCGTGTGGATTGGACGAACCTTCCATAAGCTGATCACCGGCCTGGACGCGGTCGCCCGGGTGAACGATGATATATTTGCCTTTTGGAATCAGGTATTCCATGGGTTCGCCGACATCCGGTGTAATAATGATACGACGTTTACCCTTGGTATCTTTACCGTAAGAGACCATACCTTCGATTTCGGAGATAATGGCGAGTTCTTTTGGTTTACGAGCTTCGAAGAGTTCAGCGACACGAGGAAGACCGCCGACGATACCACCGGATTTGGTGTCATCGTGAGGAATCTTGGCGAGAGTCTGGCCCGGTTTGATCTCGGCACCATCTTCGACGACGAGGATGGCATCGACGGGCATCTGATACTCGGCGAGAGGTTTCTTTGTATTGGGATCGCGAACGATAATGCGCGGGAGAAGATCAGCTTCTTTGGTTTCGATAATGGTTTTACGGGAAAGACCTGTAGTTTTATCGAAATCTTCGCGCATTGTGCGATTTTCGATGATCTGCTCGAATTTAACGATACCGCCTTCCTGGGAAATCATGACGTTTGCGAAAGCATCCCATTCAGCGAGGAGCTGACCTTTCTTGACCTGCTGACCTTCTTTAACGCGGAGGCGTGCACCGTAACGGAGGGGATAGAGTTCGAGTTCACGACCGGTTTCGATGTCGTGAATGCTCATTTCGGAGTTACGGTTAAGGACGACGAACGTACCATCGAGAGCATCGACGCAGTTAAGGTCATGGAAAGTGACATAACCGACGTTTTTAGCTTCGTAGCTGGATTCGACGCCTTCGACGTTTGCGGTACCACCGGTATGGAATGTACGCATCGTAAGCTGAGTACCAGGTTCACCGATTGACTGAGCGGCGATGACGCCGACGGCTTCGCCGTGGTTGACGAGACGCCCGCGAGCGAGGTCACGCCCATAGCAAAGGGCGCAAATACCGTGTTCTGCCTGGCAGGTGAGACCGGAGCGAATGGTGACACTGCGGAGAGCGGCGTGACGAATCTTTTCGACGCCGACTTCGTCGATTTCGTGGTTAGCTTCGACGAGGACATTACCATCGTTGTCGACGATATCATAGAGGGCGACACGACCGAGGACGCGATCGCCGAGGTCTTCGATAACTTCACCATCTTTGACGAGGGAGGTCATTTCGATACCATCGAGAGTACCACAATCCTGTTCGAAGATGATGGTATCCTGAGCGACATCGACGAGACGGCGGGTCAGATAACCGGAGTTAGCCGTTTTAAGAGCCGTATCAGCGAGACCTTTACGAGCGCCGTGCGTTGAAATGAAGTACTGAAGAACGGAGAGACCTTCGCGGAAGTTTGAACGAATCGGGGTTTCGATAATTTCACCGGAGGGCTTAGCCATAAGACCTCGCATACCGGCGATCTGACGAATCTGTTGCTGGCTACCACGAGCGCCGGAATCGGCCATCATGTAAACCGCGTTGAATGAAGGACCTTCGACGACTTTACCGGTCTGTTTATCGGTAAATTTCTGAGTTTTGATGTTGTGCATCATTTCATCAGAAATCTTTGTCGTGACCTGTGACCAGATATCGACGACTTTGTTGTAACGTTCTTTATCGGTGATAAGACCGTCGCTGTACTGTTCGGAGATTTCATCGACTTTATCCTGAGCGGCAGCGAGGAGTTTACCCTTTGCGTCAGGAATGATCATGTCGTGAATATTGATGGAGATACCGGCTTTTGTAGCCTGAGTATAACCCATTGTACGGACGCGGTCAGCGAGAAGGACAGTACCTTTTTCACCGGCATAACGATATGCGAGGTCGATGAGGTTACCGAGAGCCTTCTTTGTGAAGGTTCGGTTAATCATTGCGAAATTCATTTCCGAAGGCAGAATTTCAGCCATGAGGACGCGGCCGACGGTGGTGTCGATGAGTTCGATTTCACCGGTTTTTTCGTTCTTATGACGGACTTTAATTTCGGCCTGGAGATGAACCTTGCCGTGGTCATAAGCCATGCGAACTTCTTCGAAGTTTGCATAAAGACCATCGATGGGGTGTCCATTTTCATCTTCGCGATAACATCCATGAGCAAACGGACGAGGACGTGTCATGTAGTAGCAACCGAGAACCATGTCCTGAGTTGGGACGATAATCGGGTTGCCGCTTGCTGGCGAGAGGATGTTATTGGTTGAGAGGAGGAGAACACGAGCTTCCATCTGAGCTTCGAGAGAAAGCGGAAGATGGACAGCCATCTGGTCACCGTCGAAGTCGGCGTTGAATGCCGTACAAACGAGCGGATGCATCTGGATAGCTTTACCTTCGATAAGGAGGGGTTCGAATGCCTGAATACCAAGACGGTGAAGAGTAGGAGCACGGTTGAGAAGGACCGGGTGTTCCTTAATGACTTCATCGAGGATATCCCAAACTTCTGGGCGTTCCATTTCAACCATCTTCTTGGCACTCTTAATTGTATTGACGATACCACGCGAGACGAGTTTGTTGAAAATGAACGGTTTGAAGAGTTCGAGGGCCATCTTCTTAGGAAGACCGCACTGGTGCAGACGGAGTTCAGGACCGACGACGATATCGGAACGTCCGGAGTAGGCGACACGTTTACCGAGAAAATTCTGACGGAAACAACCATATTTACC
>JAZRWV010000009.1:0-6929 GCA_045599925.1 Myxococcota bacterium | reverse complement strand
GGAACAAAAATTTTGTCAACAACGGTTATGTTAAAGGATATCAGATCACGGGTGGACTTTTTGGACGACTGGACAGTGTGGCCAATGCCGAAGGCATTATTGATGCCGTCAACAATGGTACCGTTACGGGGCTCCACTTATATACAGCTGGTATTGTTTCTTATTGTTATGTTCCATTGACGCGTGTTATCAATCACGGCACCATAAGTGGAGTATCCTATCTTGGTGGTATTGTTGGGCTGCATTATAATAGTATCGAGTACGGCTATAACGATGGCTCGATCTGGCTGGAGAATACGACGCAGAGCAGTGGTGGAAATACTGGGGGTATTGCAGGGTACATCAGCAATGGTTATAAACTTCGGTATCTGACAAATCACGGAAAGATCACTGCGGATTGGGCTTCGACCATGGGGGTCAACAGCACGACCGGCGTTCAAAGTGCAAATGAAAATGCCAACCAGAATTACGGTGGCATTGCAGGATATGTCATTGGAGCTGGTACGGTGATGGAGAATGTCTACAACACGGGAACATTGACGACATCAGCAGCAGGGCTCAGCCGTTGTGGCGGTATTGTCGGAATGGCGCATTCGGTAGCTTTGACCAATGCCAAAAATACCGGTAATATCAAGGGTGGAACACTTGTCGGCGGTATCATTGGTCGTTTTGGTATGCGTAAAACAGCGGAGGAACAGAAAATCCCGTTTGAGATGAAAAATGTTGAGAATACTGGCAATATTCTGGCGAGTTCGTCTGTTGGCGGTATTATCGGAACATTTGACATGGATCATGAGAAGGCCGAATTTACATTTGATCAGATCGTCAATCGAGGCAATATCAGTGCAACAGGTGCAAATGTTGGTGGTATTTTCGGCATTGTCTATTCGCAAGATAAAGCAAATACTTATAAAAATTTATATAATTTTGGCAATATCAAAGGAACGAGCTATCTCGGTGGTATTGTTGGACAATTTGTAAGTAGTGTGAATAGCGACTGGTGGGAAGGCGAGAGTTTTGGATATTATGCAACTGGACCGAGAACCATGACGAATACATTTGATTCGTGTGTATCGACGGGTAATATCACAGGATCTGGCAGTTATCTTGGAGGTCTTTTGGGGTTGGTCAATGTGCCTGCCATTGCAGCCTATGGTCATGCCTATGATGCGAAAAATAATACATACTATAGTGCATATTATACTCATAGATGTCCTAAAAATGAAAATATTTATAAACGTGAAGCATATTTGACATATTACGACGTAAATGCTGTTTTCAATCTGCAGAATTCCTATTTTTCCGGGAATATTACCGAAACGGGTTCAGGCAGTACTGTTGGTGGTCTGATTGCTCATATCGAGGCCAGGAGTGTGGTTACGTCGACATATAAGAATATAGCTTATGATTTTGATGATGATTGTGTTATGTCACAAACAGAGACTGTACATCCGCCAGTGACGAGACTTGCTCAGACCAATATCAAAAATAGCTATGCACTTGGTACCATTACGTCTGATGCAAATTACGTAGGCGCATTATTTGGGCGTTTGCTAACTAAGGATGGGGTTGCAGATACCGATGAATACAAGAAACAAATCATGGGGGAAGGCAAGAAAACGGTTTCAACGATATCGAATTTGTATTCAGCAGTAACGTTTAATGGCAAGGGAGCTACTGTTGCTGGAAACAATGACAATGTTAGTGATTTGATTTCCAGCAGTATTTATGGTTGGCCTGATGGTAATCCGAACACTCCTGAAGGCAAAACGGATAAACTCATTTGGGGAAATCACACGTCTTTGACTGGTTATGCCAATTATACCTTCAATGATTCTGGGGTTGCCGTTGTTGGTTCGGACAAATTGCTCGACAAACTCAATGCCGTGATTGCCAGTCTTGGGCTGACGGCGTGGATGGATGCGGCTTATACATTGTCCGATAGTAAAAATGTCATGGTTCCTTCGTTTGATTTAAAACCGCAGCTTGCGACATGGGAACCGTGGGAAGGAAAATAAAGTTCATCGGCGTATCCGCAGGCCGCAGGCCACGGATAGCCGATGAGGCATTGCGTATCGGCCGAAGGCCGATAGCAGTGCCGTCAAAAGAAATATCAACACACATCGCATGATGGTTTATAAACACCTAACAAAAAGGATTAATATATGAAAACTTATCAACAAATTGCACTTCTCGCTACAATTCTTGCTGGCACAGTTTCTGGCTGTGGCGGCGATTCATCAACACCATCATCCGAACCGTTACCAGTTGTGGGATTGAATGAAGCCTGTGGTGTTGAGGCGGATTGTGAAGAGGGGCTGGTCTGTATTGACGGCTTATGCATAACCGCAGAGTCATATCATCCAAAATGCGCGAAGGACAAAGACTGTGATGAGGGGTTGAGCTGCGTCAAAGGGGTTTGCAAAACAGCCTCTACGGGTAATAAAGAGTGTACGCAAAGCGAAGACTGCGAAAATAGTGATATGATTTGCTTCGACAGTCGATGTGTTTCCAAAGTGTCGGATTTCCGAGAATTGTGCAACGATGAGATTGAGTGTGGGGAAGGACTTGTATGTTCATCCCAGAGAATATGTTTAAAATCTGCAGTTGCGGGGGAATCCTGCGATAGCAATACGATTTGCGCCGACAGTAAATGTGTCAATAGTGTATGTACCGCTGATGAAAAAGATATAGATACTGACGGCGATGGAATTTCAGATTATTACGATCGGTGTGATACGGATACGGATGATGACACCCTTCCTGACTGCCAGGATCTCGATTCGGATGGTGATACCATTCCCGATTCCACTGAAGCGGGAAATCATGGCGATATCACTGTTGAACCTGTCGATAGCGATGCCGATGAAATCTATGATTTTCTTGATAACGATTCCGATGATAATGGTATCCTGGATAAAGATGAAGGCTGTCCGTCGTTGAGTTCGGAGGGAGCTGAAACAGATGAACCTGTGATGTGTACATCGCCGGTCGATACGGATGGCGATACGGTTCCCGACTATATCGATTGGGATAATGATAATGATGATGTTCAGGATAACTATGAGATAGCAGGGCTGTTTGGAGAGGACGGTAATTTGGGTAATAAGTGTGATGGCGAACCATGTCAAATTGGTACAGTTGACAATCCGTGGGATACGGATGGCGACACGATTCCCGATTATAATTCTGCCGATTCGGATGGTGACACGATTCCAGATAGTCTGGAAGGGTTTGCGATTGACACGGATGGTGACACGATACTCGATCGCTATTCGCTCGATTCGGATGGCGATACAGTTCCCGATGCCATGGAATGTTCTGCAGAAGGAGCGTTATCCTATGAACTCGATGGAGTCACGACTTATTGTTTTCGAGCACAAGATTGCGACTACGACGGTGTTCTCGACAAAGACGAAATCCGGTGTGATAACGGAAAATATGGTCTGAACACCCCTGATACGGATGGAGATGGTTATACAGACCTTGCTGAGCGCATTGCGGCAGAATATGCACTTGCGAATAATGAAGGAAAACTTCTTGATGGTACGGTCATCACTAGTATTTCCGATCTCGTATGCGACTCCGAACACAATGTTCAGGATGTCTTTGAATTCTATTTTGAACTTCCGTATGGTGGTCCGGAAAAAGACGATGATCTCAAGTTTGAACCGGCCATTTCCAAACTCGATGTCGTCTTTAATATGGATACGACACAGACGATGGGCGGTTACATTGATCGACTTAAAGCTAAAGTTAAAGAAACCGTTATTCCGGGGATTCGCGAGGCAGTAGAAGACGTCGGATTTGCGGTCACCAGATTTGACGATTTCCCGACGAATCGATACGGCACGTGGGTGAATACCAACCAAAGCATTACGACGTTCCCAAATGAATGCCATGATATGCCATTTGAGCTGTATTCAACAGTGACAACCGATGCTGATAAAGTTGCGGAAGCCATCAATAAGTATTCACTCCATGATGGCGAAGATTCTCCGGAGTCTGGGTATGAGGCGCTCTGGCAAATTGTGAAGGGGGATGATAGAAACGAGCCGCAGGTTTCGTGGACTGCAGGTGGTACACAGGTCGTCAATCTCGTCTATGAAAGTGGTCAGCTCGATTATTGTACGCCTGCCGAAGGAACGTGGGGATGTGCCGGTTTCCGTCCGAACACACTTCCACTGGTCATTCATTTTACCGATACGCTTTCGCATGATAACGACCGGTCTTACACGAACTATTCGAATATTTCCTATAGCACTGAATATGTTCACAACCCGCACTATAGCGATAAAGTTTTGGCTGCCTATAAGGAAAAAGGTGCTCGAATTCTCACGCTCAATCGTGCAGCCATCCGTCTTCGTCAGCTCAGACATATGTCTATCGATACCGAAGCCATCGTTCCGGCATGTGCATTCAGACTGTCTGAAACAGAGTGGCGATGTGGTGAAAACAAATGCTGTACTAACAATAAACCCAATGCAAGTACGACAGAAGACTGGTTCAACGAGGATTGGTTAGGTTACACGCCAGAAATTGAAGACAGACCTAACAGCTGCGAACTTTCATACGCCATCAGTACTGACGAGCAGCTCGATGAATCGCTCATCGACGGCATTCGTGCGCTTGTTGCCTATGGTACTTATGATGTTTCAACAGTTGTACGCGGAGATCCCAATGAGACCACAGTTGATACGGCATGCTTTGTTAAAAAACTTGTCGCCACGACGTATGATGCGCCTCCTCAGGAACCCGAAAAATCGTGCAACCCCGTAGCTATACCATCCAAACTTAACGGTGCCGATTATAATAACGGGTTCACAAACTTTGCTCCTGGACGAGCTCGCAAGGCTCAGCCTGGTGCACAGCTTCACTTCCAGGTCATTGCCCAGAATGATGATTGTGTAGAACAAACCGATACTGCCCAAATCTTTAAGGCTTATATCGACGTTATCAACCCGACGACGAACATCGTCTTTGATACACGCGAAGTTTCTATCATCGTTCCTGCAAAACTCGATTCCGGCATTAATTAACGCTTGCTAGAATAGAGATGCAAAATGAGAAAAGCCGGCGTATCGACGAAGTCGATAGCCGGCTTTTGCGTCACGTACGAACCGAGCGAAGGGCGGTGAGTCGTGACGCGTTCCGGTCGTATTGGCGAAGCCGATAGACCGGAACACCAGGGTGTATTGGCTTTAGCCAATAATCTGGCCCTTATTGATTCTTTGTCTTTTCGTATTCTTTAATCACTTGTTTTGCAGTTTTTCCGTCGAAAGTTTTCATTAAATCTGAGCTAAAACTTTTGGTGATAGAATTGTCTGCGTCATCATGAATGAGTGCTGCAGCACCAGCAATAAGGGCTTCTTTGGGATGGTCCTTGAGATAAATTGCGGAGTGGTAAAGAAGGGCATTGTTGAGTTTTTCAATTTCCTCTTCGGAAAGTGTTTTTTTAATATTTGTGTAAGATTTTTCAAAAGCCTCAGTCGACGATGCGTCAAATTTGGGGGCAAGAAGTTCGGATACGATTTCACAGCCAGTCATGCTGAACATGCAGGTGAAAGAAAACGTGAGAATGACGAGGAGGTTTTTCATGATGTTTGTCCATTAAAGATTAGTGAAGCAGGAGTGGAGGTCTGGGATATATTCTGGATGAATCGATGGGGGGGCGGTTGGGATTCCGAAGAAGAAGACTGTTCTTTTGAGCTTTCTTTTTGTTATTTCCAGTCCATTGGGTGAGGATTAATTGATTGGGGGATTTATTGTTATTATCATGCTTAATTGAAATTTTTGATGAATCCGCTAATATTTTTTTAGCTTTATTTTTATTTGGGAAGACTTGCTTTTTGTTTTCATCAAAGCATTGAACTGAACTGATTTTGCTGGATTTGAAACAAGTTTTGATGCATGAATTATCTATAAAATTCGTGGGGCATAATTTGAAGCAGCCTGAACGGATGGCGTTTGCCGTTGCGGATTCAGCAGATGAGGCTGTTTGTGTAATTTGAGTGGAATTTCCGTTGTAACGGATGTTTAGTGTACACTCGATGGAAACGGCAGATGCTGTTGATGGAAACAAGGCCAATCTACTCACAGCAAAACAGAAAATGATGTTTAAAAATTTCATTTTAGGCATTGTTAGGCGTGATGACTTCAGGTGCAGTCAGAATGGTTGTGAACTGAACAAAATTCGAGACGGCTGTTCCGATTATTTCATTTTTTTCTGTATAAAAATCCATTTCAAAACGCAGCAGGTATTTGCCTGTGGGAATGAGATGATAAATATTTGCATCAGGCCAGGCATTTGTTGAAACGTCAGCCCATGTCATTTGAGCAATTGGTATGGTCAAATCTTTGGTACTCTTACTTGGAATGGAGAGAATGCTCATGAGGCCGGGACTGGCTGGTTCTGCAAAAGCCATATCGATATTAGACCAGTAGAGCGGTTTTTTTTCATCGAAGCTGTAGATGAAAAGATGTCCCATGACTCGAGCCGGAAGGTGAGATGGGGTTGTATTTTTTATCGAAACGTTGACGGTAACGACGATATTATCACGCCAGATAGGAAAGGCATTTTGGAGTGAAATCTCAACACTGGATGGGAGATTTTCCGGAGAAACGATTCCTTCTGGGGCTTGATAGCGTGTTAAGCTTGCTGATGATTCAGTGACATCGACATCCGGATTTGGCGGGATGGATTGAGATGGTTGTGAGCAGGCGGTGGTGCAGGAAAGAATCAGGAAGAAAAGGATCTGTTTTTTCATAAGGATGAAAAAGGCCCCGGAATAGCGGGGCCATGCGAAAAGATGAATGAATATAATTACTTCATGCCAAGCTTGGCTTTAGCCTGTGCGTTATTGGGATCAATTTCGAGAGCACGATTGTATGCTGCCTTTGCTTCGTCATTGAGGCCTGCTTTGCTGTTG
>JAZRWV010000008.1:0-8306 GCA_045599925.1 Myxococcota bacterium | reverse complement strand
CAGGGTTTCAGTTAAAGTGCCAATCTGGTTGGGCTTAATGACAATGCCATTTGCTGCGCGAGATTCGATTCCCTGCTGAAGCAGCTTTGCATTTGTGACGAAGAGATCATCGCCGATAACATGGATATTTTTATGTTTTGCCGTAAACTTTTTCCATGCCGTCCAGTCGTTCTGATCGAAAGGATCTTCGATGGCGAGGATGGGATATCCATTCAAAGTTTCGTCATAGAATTCGGCGAGTTTATCGCTTTTAACGGTAATTCCCTCGCCACGAAGCTCGTACATTTTGTCATTTGGACAATAGAATTCACTGGCAGCGCAGTCAAGCGAGATAAGGAAATCCTCACCGGGAACGTATCCGACTTTGGTAATAGCTTCGAGAATGAGATCAAGAGCTTCTTTGGTGTGAGCAATCTGAGGCGCAAAGCCACCTTCATCGACGACTGCGGTTGAAAGTCCTTTTTCATGCAGAATGGAACGCATTGCATGAAAGACTTCACTGGATGCGCGAACGGCTTCTGAAAACGAAGGCAAACCGACTGGTGCAATGGCAAACTCCTGAATATCGAGATCATTGTCGACGTGCATTCCTCCATTAATAATGTTGCACAGAGGAACCGGAAGACTGTTAGCCTGCACACCACCGAGATAACGATAAAGGGGCATTTCAAGACTGTCAGCAGCAGCTTTTGCCACTGCAAGAGAAACGGCGAGTATTGAGTTTGCCCCGAGCATGGCTTTGTTTTCGGTGTCATCGAGATGGCACATCATGCGATCGATGAGATCCTGAGCTGTTGCATCAATACCGTTAATTTCCGGTGCAATAATATCGCAAATGCCGTTTATGGCTTTATGAACACCTCGCCCACCATAACGTTTGATGTCTTTATCGCGAAGTTCAATGGCTTCGTGAATTCCCGTTGATGCGCCAGAAGGAACACTGGCACGACCATGAGCCCCATTGGCCAGAATAACATCCACTTCGATCGTCGGATTTCCTCTTGAGTCCAATATTTCTCGCGCAAAAACATCAACAATTTCAGTCATGACTGCAAAACTCGCTTATTTATGAAATGAAGGAAAACAGGCAAATACATCATAAAACAGTGAAGCATTCGCCCACATCCGGATTGAGCTTGTATATACCGCACAAACGTACAAGACAAGGTTATTAATCACATCCACACCAAACGACTCACAACTGACCAAAACGCAATCCATTCGAATCAAACGGCAGTTCTGTTCCTACTGCACTGACAATCTCCAAGCCTGCATCCAGCAAATGATCGCATGTCTCGTCAAGTCGGAAAGCTCTGGGGGGCTTTCGATCCGCAGAAACGAATAAAAGAATCTGAGATGGATCTGCAAAATAAGAGCGTTGAAGCAGAAGGTCTTCTAACATAAGTTCAGATTTTGTCTGCGAAAGACAAACAGCACCCAATACAGGATTTTCATCTGAATTGCGGAAATCTCGCATTTTTCTCAGATGAGAAGCATAATCAAGAGCATCTACAGAGGGATAGATATCACGAAATGCAGTAATTTCGATATAATCCGGTTTATCAGAATCTGTGGGAAAAGCCTCAGGAGGAAGTGTTTTATCCACATTTTCATTGACTGCCGTCGATATTGAGGGTGTTTTATCCACATTATTAAATGTGGAAAGTGATTTATCCACAGGAAGCAAATATCCTTGTCCTGTAAGAAGCCCCCATGCTGAACGCTGATTTGCGTAGAAAACGAGTTCATCAAGCACATCTGCGAAAATATAGACGGCCGGATTCTGAACCGATCCCAAATGTGTAATCTGAATCTTATCGGAAGGCGCAATAAGTTTTTTCTGTTTAAAAAGCATATTCGAAACTTTAAAGAGTGAGCAGCTGAAGGTTACGACTCAGCCAGGGCTCCGTCCTGTGTCCTCAGTTCGCAATATGAAATCCGCTTCGTTTCCCGAGCCTCTCGGCTTTCCAACTCGCGTATTTCATTTGCAGAGCCCCCCGCTTAAGGGCTGACCCCTTAAGCATCCGCAATGTTTAAGCTGTGATACCAATATTGCAGTTTCAGCCATATTTTTGTTAAGCAGAAATGGCCCCATCATTTCACCAAAACCTAATTTATACCAACAATTCAGCTGCTTTGCATCCCCCTGACTGAGCTGTAACAGCTGAAGTATTAAAATTTGCGAAACGCTTGATTTGCGTTCAAAAAGCTCATACAACGCTGCTCGAAATTTGTCGAGGTGTTGAATAATTTTATTCTTGGCATGTAAATCGCTAAACGCGCACCCCATTCAAACCGCGCCCGCCGCCAGGATGGCAGCATGGTGGTGACGGTATCCGATCAGTCCCATCAATAAAGATGGGCCATAACAAAGAGGCAATTCAAATGGCTAAAGGTGTTGATGTTAAGCCCGCTAATGGCAAACTTGGTATTCTGATTCCCGGTCTTGGTGCTGTTTCCACCACTATGATCGCTGGCGTCTTTGATATTCTCGCCGGAAATGGTCTTCCCATTGGTTCCGTAACTCAGATGGGACGCATCCGCCTTGGAAAACGCACAGAAGGCCGCAATCCTCTTATCAAGGATTTCGCCCCTCTCGCCGACCTCAAAGATATCGTCTTTGGCGCATGGGATGTCCACGGTGAAAATGCTTATGAAGTTTGCAAACGTTCAGGCGTTCTCGAAGACAAACACCTCGATCCCATCCGCGAAAAACTCGAAGCCATCAAGCCGATGGACGCTGTTTTCGATGTCAATTACTGCCACAATATCGAAGTAAAACACGCCAAATCTGCTCCGACCAAATGGGATCTCGTCCAGATGGTCAAAGATGATATCAAAAAATTCAAAGAAGACAACGGCTGCGATCGCCTTCTCATGCTCTGGTGCGGTTCCACGGAATGCTACACACCTTGCGAAGACTGCCACAAAACCATCGAAGCCATGGAAAAAGCGATGAAGGAAAATGATCCCCGAATCAGCCCGTCCATGATTTATGCTTATGCAGCCATTACAAGCCATGTTCCTTATGCCAATGGCGCACCTAACCTCACTGTTGATGCTCCGGCTATCATCAAACTCGCTCTTCGCGAAAAAGTCGCCATCATGGGAAAAGACTTCAAAACCGGTCAGACCCTCATGAAAACCATCGTCGCTCCGGGTCTCCGCGCTCGCTGCCTCGGCCTCAATGGCTGGTTCTCCACAAATATCCTCGGAAACCGCGACGGCGAAGTCCTCGATGACCCCGGTTCATTCAAAACAAAAGAAGTCTCCAAACTCTCCGTCATTGAACACATCCTCGATGGTAAAACATTCCCGGATCTTTATGGCAAATATTGGCATAAAGTTCGTATTGAATATTATCCGCCTCGCGGCGATGCCAAAGAAGGCTGGGACAATATCGATATCTTCGGATGGCTCGGATATCCAATGCAGATCAAAATCAACTTCCTCTGCCGTGATTCAATCCTCGCTGCTCCTGTCGCTCTCGATATCGCACTCTCCATGGACCTCGCTCAGCGTTGCAACTTCTACGGTATTCAGGAATGGCTCTCCTTCTTCTTCAAATCTCCCGAAGTTCGCGAAGGTCTCTACCCTGAACACGACCTCTTCGTTCAGAAAACCAAGTACAAAAATACCCTTCGCTACATCATGGGCGAAGAACTCATTACACACCTTGGTCTCGACTACTACGCAGAAGAGGATAAATAATTATCCAATTTAATTCCACACTGGCGCAACAATGCGCCAGATTTTATTCAATGATGAGGATCTCATGCTCGAACTGACCAAAACTTCCCGTAAAAAATACGCTCCTGCTCTTAAAACGCCAAAACAAGCCGTCATTTTAGCAGCAGGTCTCGGAAGCAGACTCGCCAAAACATCCGACGATATCAAACCTCTTAAACTCGTCGGCGGCATGAGCCTTATCCAGAGAAATATTCAGCATCTCGCCAATTTCGGTATCGAAGAGGTTATCATCGTCACCGGATATCACGCTGATATCCTCGAAAAAACTCTGCGAGAAGACTGCAAACACATTCCGGTTAAACTCACTTTCGTCTTTAACGGCGAATTCAGAAAATCAAACGGTATCAGCGTCCTTTGCGCAAAAGACGCCATCTGCGGAAACTTTATCCTTACCATGGCTGATCACATCTTTGACCCAGAAATGATTCAAAATGCAGCCGCTATCATCCCCCCAAAACACGGCGCTCTGCTCTGCGTTGACTATAAACTTAACGAAGTTTTCGATATGGATGACGCTACAAAGGTTTTCGTTAAAGACGGAAAAGTCGCTTCCATTGGTAAACAGATTTCCGGGTATAATGCCGTCGATACCGGCCTTTTCGTCTGCACTCCTACTCTGTTCAATGCTCTTCAGCAGGCCGCTGATGCTTCTCCAAAACATGACTGTTCGCTCTCTGAAGGAATCGCAACTCTCATGAAAACCGGACGAATGGCTGTCCAAGATATCGGTCCTCTCAAATGGCAGGATGTCGATGATGACATGATGCTTCAGCAGGCCGAATCCATGGTCAAAACTCTTAGATAATTCCGTGTATTTCTCTAAAATATCAATTAAAGCGCTGATCTTTCAGCGCTTTTTTGTTATCCGGATGATTCGAATCATTATCTGCGTTCTAAATTCTGAGGCTCAAATCATATATTTGATTTCTCCTAAAACCCTATTTCAAGCAACTCTCACTTCAATAACTAAAAAAACTTGCTTTTTCCCTCACTTAGCACTTAATTGCACCGGCTTTTTACGGGTTCATTAACCTAATTTAGTGGATAATCGATGTTCTCAAAACTCAAATACACCATTCTCTTCACCCTGCTTGCCTGTTCACTCTCCGCATGTGCCGGCGGACTCCTTCAGACAAAAGATTTCGAACAACCCTACTACTTTTCCATCGATGAAGAGGCTCAAATCAGCCGGTCTGACGACAATCTCGAAATTCTCAAAACCGTTCAGAAATATCGCGACGCCATTGCCGCAAAAGATATCAATACGCTCAAGTCTATGGTTTCTGCCGATTATTATGAAAATGCCTCAACCACGGACGATCTTTCCGACGACTACGGCAATGAACGCATTGAAGAAATCCTCAATGATTACCTTTCCCAGTCGGTTAAAGACATTCGTTTTGTCATTCAGGTCAAACAGCTGACCCAGGAAGGCATGGAATATCACGTCGATTATCAGTACATCTGGAACTTCCGATATGAAGTTGCCGGTCAGTCCTACTGGGAATCGAAAAATGATACAAACCGCATGACTCTTGTTAAAGAAGGGGATGTCTGGAAAATCAAAGGCGGCTTGTAATTTTTTGGGAGCCGGTGCTTTGCCTTCGGCATACGCACGGCAATACGCCTTCATGCTTAACGCATAAAGGCGTATCCACTCGCCTTTTCAGGGGCTTACGCCCCTTAATACGGCTCGGTTTTCGCCGCTATCGCTTCGCGATACGCGGCTTTTTTTTATCTATTCTTTTTCAACCAATCAAATGCTATAATTTTCAGGTTGACTTTGATTTTTACAATCTTTTTTGAGGAATAAATCTGCTATGAAAAAATCCCTTTTGACTTTTCTCACCCTATCAATACTGGCAATCGGATGTTCCGACAGCGACATGAATGAACTCAATCGCGATTTCAACACATCAAAACACGCTGTCAGTGCCTATTGCAGTGTCAATGTGCAGGGGAAAGGCACCATTGCGATGGAAACCGATTACCTCCCCCATGTCATTGCCTGCGAAAATGGAAACGCCAGTTATGAAGCCCTTAAAGCACAGGCTATAACGGCAAGATCTTATGCCTATTACGCCATCGGAAGTGGCTCGACAATTTACGACAGCCAAAAATCTCAGGTTTATACCTGCAGTACAAAGCCTTCTGATCGTCATTATCAGGCAGTTCTCGACACTCAGGGAATCGTTCTGCGATATAACAATTATCAGCTCTGCACTTTCTTCGTCGCCGGCGCAATTCCTTCCAACAAATCGACATGTGTTCCAAAGTCCGGCGATAACGACTGGTCAAACACCGAAAAATACGTCACCTATAATCAGGGAAAAACAGGCAGCGCCGTACAGCCTTCGTCTCTGGGATCCAAAAGCAATCCCGTCAATCGCGGCTGTATGTCACAGAATGTTTCCGCCTGCCTGAGCGACCTCGGATGGAACTACAAAGACATTCTCCGCTATTTCTATGGCGCTGACGTCGTTTTTGAGCAGACAACTGGCTCATGCATTACACCAAATTCCGGCGGAGGAAATTCAGGCGGTAATGTCCAGGAAGGCGGTGCCGGAAATGCAAACGCATGTACACCGGAAACCGTCAACAATCACAGCTCGATCTTTTACGATATTGAAGAAGGCAACTGGGGCCTCGGATACGCAGAAGCTCTTAAAAATGCAAACATCACCAATGGATGTAACGCCAACCCTCCATACTTCTGCCCCAAATGCGAACTTCCAAGACGACAGGCTGTCACCTTCATTTATCGCGCTCTTGGACTTTCTGAATACAAGCCTGATACTGCCTCATTTTCTGATGTCCCTGCAACAGACAAGAACTTTGCCGAAATTGAAGCCGCTGCAAAAGCCGGCGTCGTCAGCGGCTGCGGAAATAACAAATTCTGCCCGGATGACAAAATCACTCGCGCTGAAGCCGTCACAATGCTTACTCGCGCTATCGGTATCAATACCGATGATTACATCAACAAAGAAGTCAAACACTTCAGTGATGTCGATGCCGGCGTATGGTTTTTCCCATATATCCAGGCTGCTGTCGATGCCTGTATCGTCGATGGGTACAATGATGGCACATTCAAACCCAAAAACTCTATCAACCGCATCGAATTTTCAAAACTCGTCGCCGTCGCATTCAATATCACGCCTTATTCAAACTGCCTCAAAGACAAATATGAATGCAACTCAAACAGAGACTGCAAGAATAACAGCACTTGCACTGATCATAAATGCATTGAATGCACTCAGAATGCATGCGAAGGCAGCACAACCATTAAGAAATGCGTCAATGGCAAATTTGAAACCGAAAACTGCGAATTCGGCTGTTATTCAGGCGCATGTGGCGAATGTTTCTCGGATGCAAAAGACTGCCAGGGAGACGTCCCTGTCATTTGCAGAAACGGACGCTATGAAACATCCGGCTCCGCATGCGCACTCGGATGTAACGAAGGTATCTGCAATGAATGCAATGACAATTCGGATTGCAGCCCTTCACAAGCCTGTTCAAACCATTCCTGCATAACGGTTGCACAATGCTCTTCCAATGAAAAGAAATGTGATGGAAACAAACTTTTGGCCTGCAACGGCAACGAATACATCCTCGAAAAGACATGCGACAACGGATGCAGCAATAACGACTGTATTCCCACATGCGAATCAGGAACCATGAAATGCAAGGACAACCTCCTGTTCTCTTGTGATAATGGTGAATACGTCTTCCTCAAGAGCTGCACCGGCTCATGCAGTGATTCAACCGGATGCATCGACAGCGGTTCAAGCAATAGCGGAGAAATCGGGGACTCATGTTTGTCTGCATCCGACTGTGCAACAAACCTCGTTTGCTCAAATGGCAAATGTGCTGTTCAACAGCCATCCCATCCCGATAACGCAGGTTTGATTGGCGACACATGCACCAATAACTCAGACTGCGCCACAAATCTCGTTTGCACAAACAATATCTGCGCCACACATACAGGTACTGGCGTGATTGGCGAAGCCTGCTCCAGTGATGCAGATTGTGCCACAAACCTCGTTTGCACAAACGGCAACTGTGCTCGCAAACAAAACGATGCAAACGAAGGAATGATTGGAGATACCTGCGCAAATGATGCAGACTGCGCCACAAACCTCATCTGCACCAATCATATTTGCTCAAAACCTGACTCTCAGAACCCTGGCAATGTCGGGGATAGCTGTTTATCCAGTTCTGACTGCAAGTCCGGTTTAATCTGCAAATCCGAAAAATGCACCAATTCTTCAGGCAATAATGATGAAGACAAACCAGGCACCGGAAATAACAATCCCTCCAATAAATGCAAAGTCAATGGCGACTGCAATGACGATGAACTCTGTTCATGGCCCGAAGGCATTTGCATTCCTCAGAATCATTCCCACATGTACACTGACTCGAACTGCTCCGCGAACAATATGATGACCGGAAATTCGTCACATCTTGCAATGCTCTTTGCTCTGATTCCTTTCATCGGCCTCTTGAGACGCCGTCGTCAAATGTAAGCACGCCTGGCGTATTGGCCTTCGGCCAATAGC
>JAZRWV010000007.1:0-2484 GCA_045599925.1 Myxococcota bacterium | reverse complement strand
TTGCGAACCATGAATTCACGGATTTTCTGCGTAATCAGTGAACGTTTGTAGAATGTGTCGCGAACGTCATCGTTGACGATGAGATCGAGATAACGCTGACGATAACGAGCCTCTGTATCGGTCAGACCATGGAATTTTTCGGGCAGTGGACGGAGGCTCTTGGTGAGCATGCGAACCATCGTAACGCGAATCGCAAAATCGCCCTTTTCCGTGATGAAAAGTTGTCCTTCTGCAGCAACGATATCGCCGATGTCGTATTTCTTATAAGCAGCATAAGCTTCATCGCCGATGATGTTGCGGTTGACAAAGAGCTGAATCGATCCGCTCTGATCTTTCACATGGGCAAACGAGCATTTTCCCATCACGCGCATGCTCATAATGCGGCCGGCAACTTTGCATGGAACTTTGAGCTCTTCCAGCTCTTCGCGGGATTTGTCGGCATATTTGGATTTCAAATCGGCCGCATGATCTTCTGGCATAAAGCCATCATTTGTATAACCAAGTTTGCCTTCGGCATTCATGGCTTTAATCTTGTCAAGACGACCAGCCATAATCTGATTGTAGCTTTCTTTGACGTATTCTTCATTCGAAGGAGGAAGGGCGTTTTTAATTTCTTCTGACATGATGTTCCTGATGAAATCCTGAAAAATGGGCCGCTTTATGCCAATTTTCCTGCACAAAACGGCACTTTGTAATGAAATGACTTATTTTTTATCCAGAAGTGTGGGATCGCCCGCACCGTTTGAGAAAAGCAGATAACTCGTAATAAACTCATCGATTTCGCCGTCGAGAACCCCGGCTGTATTCGAGGTTTCGTAATTTGTGCGATGATCTTTGACGAGCTGATAAGGATGAAGAACGTAGCTTCGAATCTGGCTGCCGAAGTTAATTGCACTCTTATTGGAGTTAATTTCGTCGAGTTTGGCTTCCTGTTCGCGAAGCTGTTTGTCGTACAGGCGTGCACGCAGAATCTTCATGGCCGTATCGCGGTTTGAATGCTGCGAACGTTCATTCTGGCAGGTGACCACAATACCTGACGGGAAGTGCGTAATTCGAATAGCCGACGACGTTTTGTTGATGTGCTGTCCGCCTGCACCGCTCGAACGATAAGTATCGACGCGGATATCTTTTTCATTGATTTCGATATGAATGGAATCGTCGATTTCTGGATACACAAAGACGCTTGCAAATGACGTATGACGTCTGGCATTGGCATCAAACGGCGAAATGCGCACGAGTCGATGAACGCCGCTTTCAGCCTTCAAAAGCCCAAATGCAAAATCGCCGCTCACTTCAAACGTCGCACTCTTGAGACCGGCTTCGTCTCCAGGCTGCTCATCGACGATATCGACGGTAAATCCTTTGCGTTCGCAGTATCTCAAAAGCATGCGGTAAATCATGCTGGCCCAGTCCATCGCTTCCGTACCGCCCGCACCCGGGTTGATCGATACAATGGCACTGCCCTTGTCATTCGGACCGCTCAGCATGCGGCGCATCTCGAGTTTTCGTATGCCTTTTTCGGCATCATCGAGCTCGGGTATCGCCTCTTCGGCAAGCGAAAAATCGCCCTCTTCCTTGGCAAGACCTATCAGCGTATCGGCATCGTCCAGACGGCGAAGCTCGGCCGCCATCGTCTCAACAATAGTCTGATAACTGCCCTTTTCTTTCATCAGATTCTGTGCACGTTCGGTGTCATCCCAGAATCCCGGTTCGTGAGACTCAGCGTCTATGCGCTCCATCTCTTCTTTGGCGTGATCTACGTCAAAGATACCTCCTGAGCTCTTCATAACGAGCTCGCAGATCGTTCAATCTTCCTGCAATGTCCGCAATTTCCATGACCTACTCCTTTTAAAAGCCTAAAAATGGCGGCGCGTCTTTTAACAGTTTCCTGTCATTTCTGCGAATTTTTTTTGTATTTTGGCTGGTCGCATTTCGCTTTCGCTTCATTGCTCCCTGACTCGCCTTTTTTTGCGCCTTTTCCGGCGCAAAAAATACGGCTCGCTCGCCTCGCTATTGCCTGCATTTGCAAAGCAAATGCAGACAATACGCGATGGCGCTTCATTATTTACACCTCTTCACAAACGCACTGATCTCCTTGCATTGACGACAGCTCTCAATTTTGGCGTTTTCCTTGCACACTGATGAACAGAATTTCGAGTCTTTAGCTGCTTTCGCCCATTTACAAGCCTGTACATCGTCTTTGGGCATCTCTTCGCGAGTATAGGCCTGACTCAATTCCCATTCCGCATCCCAAATGCCAAGTGAGGCACCATACACAAGAACTGCAAGCTTTTTATCCTTATTCTCTTTTAATGAGTAAAGCTCTGAACCGCCATATAAACCGGCCAGAACTGCTTCTGTGGATGGGCCCGCAATACCCGTGGTTTGCGAAAAATCAATGCCAAGACTCATCGACTTTTCGTAGCAGGAAATCAAGGACTGGCCTACGGATTTTAACTGCTTGTCCGTAAGCTGTCCGGCTTT
>JAZRWV010000006.1:0-2305 GCA_045599925.1 Myxococcota bacterium | reverse complement strand
ACATATTTTCCGCTGACATTTTTATCGATGAAGGAAGCAAAGTAGTGATAGGCGTTGGTGTTGATGTTAAAGTCGTCATTTTCGCCGGTACCGAAAGCGACCTGAATCGTTGGTGCACCAGAGACCTGTTTATAGAGGCTGACTGCTGGTGCAAATGTGATCTTGGAGAAGTCTTCTGACGAGCCGATGTCATCTGCGAGGTCAAATGCAGGCTGTTCGAGCTGGATACGGCTGTCGAGGTTATCAATTTTGTTATTTTCATCAGGTTCGTCGTAAGATTTCCAGTTGGAAATATCACTTGATTTGACGTTAAGTCTGTAGAGCTTGCCTTTTTCATCGCCAACGTAAATGTGTTGTGCGACGCTGTTGAAGTTATTGGGGTAAACAGCAGGAGTGCCGGTAATTCGATTTTTGAAATAGAAGGTTTTGACGAGCAGGTTTTCTTTGGCGGTTGGGTATAATCGGACGATGTACAAGACTCTGCCGGTCATATCATCATTGGAAGAGCTTTCTGATGAGCCACCGGGGAGGATTGCCACGGGTTCGACGTTGTTGCCGATGAGCATATTGGTGATGACAGGGTCAGCGCTGCTAAGTCCCATTTGAACAAAAGGAAAACCTTTTAATTTATAATTACTAGAGGCATCATAGCTTGCATTGACCTGAACAACAGAAGTAGTTTCATTGGTCGTCGATTCAAATGTTTCTTCTGGAGTACCGGCCGCCTGCCAATGGTTGTCGATTTCCCAGAGGACGATGGGGTCTTTGGGGTCGGTGATATCGAGGGCATAATAACCGCGAGCGCCATTTTTAAAACCGCCGACCATGACGGAACGCCATGAAGTGCCATTAATTGTTGTTTGTTTGATGTTGTTAGCGGTGCCAGTAGCGGGAAGATGGACATCGGCGATGGTCGGGGTGCCATTGATGAATGCCTGCTGGCCGTAATTGGGAAGCTGCTTGAGGTTGGGCATGATGGCTTTGGGAATGAAAGCCCATGCTTCATCGCCTTCCTCAACTGTATTGGTCGTTTGTGATCTCAGGCTAGAATAGTAGTCTGAACCACTATTTTTACCGAGAACAAAGGCGTGCATCATACCGTCATTTGCGCCGACCATGAGAAGGGTGTCACGAGTACTGTATTTTGCTCTAAAGTCTTTGTATTCGGAACTCTTATAAGCCATTCGAGGCGGGTTGAATGTGACAGGAGACGCATATTCAATGGTTCCGAGTGGTTGGGATGCGATGAACTGGCGGAGGTCACAAGCTTTGACTGTACCAGCCACGCAATTTCCTGCATGGCAAACAGTTCCTTCACTACACTCAGAGTGTGTTGTACATTCCCCCCCTGCTGAACGAACGAGACCTGCGATACAGATTCTACCATCAAGATGGGTATCTGCATTGCAGGCTGTGGCTGATTCATATTTATCGGGATCGATGCAGCGGCCGAGGTCGCATCTTCTGTTTTTAGTTCCGTCTATACCGCAGTCAAGGTCATTGTAGCACTCGTAAGGGCTAAGCAGGTAGTTTGCTTCTGTAGCAAAGTCATTGATTGTTTGAGTAGATTTTTGGTTATTGCAGTTATCACCGGCGCTCATGATATAGGATTTGGGGTCTTTGTTTGTGCCCTGTGGAATCACACCGATTTCTGCATCTGAACCGGTCTCATAGATAGCTGTTCGGGAGAGGATGGAGTTTGAATTGGAGCCAATCAGGCTGATGGCATATTGATCGCCGGCTTTTTTGTAGTTTGCCGCAAAGATGTAACGTTCATTGACGCATGTGTTGGTTCCCGTTTCTGTGGGCAACTTGACTTGTTTGGCACATGAATCTGGTGGGGTTGAAAACTGGGTACCATCCATACCGTTGAACTTATAATTCGAGCCTTCTTTATATTCAGAGTTTCTGTTAACATCTTCGGCAGTGGCTGGGCGCCAGATGTCGCAGGTCGTCAGACGGCATTGCAGGCGATGGGCGAGGTCGAGGTATTTAGTATCGTCATTATAGAATTTCTGATTTGTATCATCACAGAGGACCGCTTCTCGTTCAAGTTTTGTTTTGCGAATGGCACCAGCCGAAACCTGATAACCGGAATAAACGTTGTAGGAACCGGTGGTACCTATATTTTTACTGATTGCGGTTGTAGTCGCGAGTTTTGTTTTGGAATAGGTGCCTTTTAGCATATCCGAGAGAACGGTGACGAGAGCCGTTCTGAGGCCAGTGCTGGTACTTGCATTAAAGAAACACGAGCATTTCCAGTATCTGCCTTTTGTATCGGCATCTTCGTCTTCGGGGGTATCAC
>JAZRWV010000005.1:0-3780 GCA_045599925.1 Myxococcota bacterium | reverse complement strand
CTTTAAGCCGATTCAAAGACATTATGAGTAAAATGGGGGAGTAGTTTTCTATGGATAATCGGGGGTTGTTGCTCAAAACGGGACTTGAGCTCTTTAGCCAATCGCCTTATGAGGCGGTTGGCGTTCAGGATATTGTCAGCCAGGTGCATGTGACAAAGCCGACGCTTTATCATTATTTTGGTTCAAAGCTCGGGGTATATGAGGCTGTATTCGAGCAGTTTGTGGCCTCATTTTTTGTTCAGATTGCTGAAAAAACGCGATATGAGCGCGATCTCGTGAACAATTTGAACGAAATTGCGCGCGTTTCGCTGGAGTTTTTCAGGCAAACGCCGGAAGCTTACTGGCTGCTGGAGCATGCGGTCAATGTTTCGGAATCCTCGGAACATCACGATTTTGTAAAAAAATATTGGGATGCGATGAATCGTTCGATCGAGGATTTATTTGAACAGGCTGTGGTTCAGCATGGCAATCTGAAGGGCAAGACTGCATTGACGAGCTGGTTGTTTATTCATGCGGTTCGTGCTGAAGTTTATGTCGTTTTGACGAAACGGGAATCTTATACACCGGATTTGCCATATCGACTTGTGCATCAGTTCATGTATGGCATTTTTGCCTAAATTGCTTGACATCCAATGGAATGACGAGTAATGGATGCGTCCGTGCGATGATTCGTGCGCTTGCGAGTTTGGCTCAGTTGGTAGAGCGCTAGCTTCCCAAGCTGGATGTCGCGGGTTCGAGTCCCGTAACTCGCTTTTTAGCCCTTGTCCGAAAGACAGGGGCTTTTTTTTGGGCATATTTGCTCCCGCAGGGAGCGTCTATTGTATGGCGTATTGGCCAAAGGCCAATAGTCATGCCCGCCCCAATAAAGACGTATCGTGACACGTCTCTTACGCGCGGCCGTATCGCAGATAGGCCGCGCTGCATGGCGTATTGGCCGAAGGCCAATAGCCATGCCCTTAAAATAAATGTTTCAATCGGTCGTACAACTCCCCTTCGCCGAGGAGCGAAAACTCGCGTGATGACTGTGACAAATCGCCATTTTCGTCGGTAAAACGAATATCGATGGTCACGAAATCGATGGGTTGTGCGCGATCGACCTGATCGAGCCATTCGATGAGAATCAGGGCATCGGGATCTTCGATGACATCCCAATAGCCGGTGGATTCGAGTTCTTCGAGGGTCGAAAGGCGGTAGAGGTCGAGGTGGTGAATCATTTTCCCATTCGCTTCATATCGATTGATGATAGTGAATGAGGGCGAACAGACGTGCACATCGGCATTGAGATAAGTTTTAGCAATGCCGTGAACGAGCTGGGTTTTGCCGATGCCGAGGTGTCCGCGAAGGGCAATGACATCGCCGGGATGAAGAACGGCACCAAGTCTGGTGCCGAATTGAATGGTTTCTTCGAGTGAATGACAGATGATACTCATGAATTATTCTGTATATTCGATTTGGAAATCGCGAACGACAGCCATGTGCTGCATGTTTTTGGCAGATGAGTCGCCTGCTTGGACTGGTGCAATATCAGAGAGCTCGCCAACTTTTCCGTAAACTCGGGAATCGACAACGTGCCCTTTGGGATAGCTGTGTGAGCCGATGACGGTCGGGATTTCGAGCTTGCAGAAATCTGCGCTGCAAAGCAGGTAATCATACATCTTTGTGCGGTTGGCGTTTGTGTAGGTTTTTCCTTGCTGATCGATGGGCCAGTCAGCAGCCTTTTTACCCACATTAAAGAGGGTACCGAAGTTGGAACGAATCGGTGTCCAGCTAGGCTGATTGAAATCGCCGCCGAGAATGACGTAGTAATCGCGGTTGTCTCGTTCCATTTTCTTATCAATTTTGTTGCGTAAAATGCCCATTTCCTGGGCATTTGCGGATGTATGCAGATGGACACTAACAGCGAGAAGATCGCGCTCGCCTGGGAGATCAATCACGGCCCAGTCCCATTGACGATTCAGAACCTGATTGGATTCCCAGGCACCACTTTGTATGATGGGATAGCGAGAAATGATGCCGTTAGGAATGGCTCCTATGCCGCGAACGTAGGAATATTCGTCGCCGAAGGTGCTTTTTACAAAGCTGGCAATCGTATTTTTCTTGTAATTGAATTCCTGAATCAGGACGATATCGGGTTTGAGTCCTCGGAAAATGCGAGCTCCTTCGCCAGGATCGTATGACTGTGCATTGCCGGAAGTCGTGTTGGCGGCCATAATTCTGACGTTGGCTGTTTTGATTTCTGAACCTTTGGCTGGGACGTCGATATCGATGACTTCGACCTGGATGGGGGCTGTGACAAGTCCGTTGTAACAGCCATTTTCGCATAGAACTTCGTTACTCGTGACCTGCATTGAAATCGAAGTTTTCTGATTGCCGTCGTTCTTGTTGTCTTCCATGCCTTTGATGGAAACAACTTGTGGTTCATGCCAGTTTTCGGCGGTAAATGTCAGTGTTTTGGGATAAGCTCTGGCTTCTTTGGCATTATTTGAGGTGAATTCCACGACGACTTCTGCATCCTCGCCAGCTTCATCCAAGCCCGGTCTGGTTGCAAGCTTGAGATAAAGATCACCGGAGACGCCATTTTCATAAACACTGACTTCTTTTGTGCTGAGAATGATATTGGGAATGGCGGGTTCATCGTCGAGGCATTCAAAGACGAGGTAGGAAGAAACGGCATTGGAATAACCGGGATCTTCACTCGATGCAGTCATCGTGATGTAAAAGGTTGAATCGCCGTCGGATTCATTGTCGTCGACTCCAAACACCGTAATGAATTGTGGTTCAGACCAGGTTTCGGGGGTAAATGTGACTTCATGAATATCGACATCGCCTTCCGTCGGAGCACTTGAAACGATGCTGACGACGACGTCTGAATTTGGCTTTTCTGACAGTGCAAATGCGAACATTTCACTATAGCCGTCTTCTGAAACGATATTTCCATCCGGATTGATGATTTCAAAGCCATAGTTTGGTTCTGCATCCGGGGCATACATCATAAGACATTTGGCATAACCAGTGTCTGTGAGGGCTGTATTTTCTTCGTTATCCTCAATTCCGCATCCACATACACCCGGATCGGTTTTATTGGGATCATCCGGACAGAAATCATCGACAAATTTAACTGTTGCATTGTCGACACAGGTGATTTCGCGAACGATGGTCATGCCATCGTAATCGGGATCATCGGCTGTCACGGAGAATGTCAGACTCACGGTATGATTGCCTTCTTTAATGGAATCATCGACGCAGCGAACCGAAACGGATTTAGGATTCGGGTAGAGATAACCTTCAAGCGAGTCTGGTGATATTTCGATTTGGGTCGGATCATCAGCCGTTACCGAAATGTGGAGTTCATCAAACGGAACGGTATTCGATAGAATATCGAATGTCACTGAATCCATGCCTTCTGTTAACGTAACATTTTCTGCTGGTGTAATGTTGAGTGAGGGGGTTGAACGCGAATTATCAGAATTTGCTTCGGCACAACCTGCAAATAAAACGGCCAGAGCTGCACAAATCATCCATTTCTGAGCGTGACGTTTCATACGATCCTCCCGAACAGAGAAAAACATTAAAAACCGCAAATATTTTAGCTCTTTAATGGCATTTTGACCAATAATTTATTCGGATTTTCTGTATCAATTGTTACTATTCAGCCGGGGGGAGGAAAAAAACAGGGGAATTCAAAAAATGCTGTTCTTTTTTTCGAATTTGAGGCAAATACTAGATGCTACACGGTGTAGCGCCCAGTATCAGCCTAAAAAAATAATATGCGCCGCAATT
>JAZRWV010000004.1:0-19026 GCA_045599925.1 Myxococcota bacterium | reverse complement strand
TGAAACATGACCACAAGGCTGAGATTGTCGTTCAAGGCTTCACCTTTTGCCCAAAGACACTGAACAGCATCCGAGTGCAACGCAGATTTGGGAACCGCGTTGACTCTGCATCTACAAGGTTAGTGTGGTAAAGGGCAAGTTCTTTTGGAGGTTAGCATGGCATACAAACGAATCGTTGTAGGTGTTGATGTCGCAAAGCGAACTTTAGCTTGCTGCATACTGATCCGCACAGAATCGAAGACATCAAAAGCCTATCTTGAAGTGAGCAACTCGATTGAGGGATTTAATAAGCTCCACAATCAGCTAAAAAAGCGCCGTACTATCTCGTCTGGCGCTATGCGGCATTTTTTTTCTGATGGGAGGGTGAAAAAGTGAATAGAGATAAATTTATGGTTATTTCATAATATAATGAGGCTTGCAGCGCGCATTGCGTGGGTGAGGAACGGTGGGGTGGATTTGCAACTTCAAATAACTCGACTTTGGCAATGATTATTGCTTGAAATATTATCCTTAATTTAGTATGTGTTAAAAACTTTCCGTTGAACATTGAGTGTTTTTATACACATGTTCGTGTTTGTCTTCAAACTCATATTAAAGGATGGAAAAATGAAATCGTTTTGCAAAAGCGTATTGGTTTTAAGCATGTTTATATGTTTTGAAGCCTGCAATGATTCCAATGAAAATAGCGTTTGTGGCAATGGTATTCTTGAAGAAGGGGAAACGTGTGAGGGCACGAATTTTAGTGGATTGACCTGTGAATTTTTTGGTTATCGTGCTGGAGAGCTTATATGTTCTCAGACTTGTGAGATTGAACTATCATCCTGTAGAAAATCGGTATGTGGAAATGGAATAATAGAAGATACAGAGCAATGCGATAGTACAAATATGAATGGAAATACATGTGAATCGTTTGGATTTTCAAGTGGTTCGCTTATTTGTAATTCGCAATGTGATTTCGATACATCCAATTGTATATCAATTTGCGGCAATGGACGAAAAGAGGTTGATGAAGAGTGTGATGGCGAGGATTTTGGTGGAAAAACGTGTGCAGATGTGAATGCAAGCAAGCCATTTGGACGACTTGGATGTACAAGAGACTGTAAAATAGCGGCGATTTTCTGTGGTGTGTCAGATCTTGGGCTTCAGGCGCCGATTTCCGATGCGGAAAGTACGGATGTTCTGTGTTCCAATGGGGTGAATGATTTTCATACACAGAACAAAGATGGTTCTGAATCGAGCTGGTTCGATTGTGACAACAACCAGTGTACTCATTCGCCGCTGGTTCAAATCTGCAATGCGACTGAGAATTCCGATGCGGCGTGTTCGGATCATGTCGATAACGCGATGGGCTCCAAGCTTCATAAAAATTTCAAAAATCGCGTGAATGGTTTGACGGATTGTGAAGATCCATCGTGCTATAAAAATTGGCGTATTACGGTTTGTTCCGACGAGGCTCCGAAATGGGAACTTGGTGCAGATTGTAGCGATGGCGTCGATAACGATGGCGATGGATTGAAAGATTGCGAAGATCCTGACTGTCTGCATGCCGGTGCTTCGACATGCGTGCTCAATGGCAAAAAGCGCATTCTGTTTGATAATGCGCATCACGAGATTGCCGGTGCAGTGGACTGGATTATCGATATCACGGGACGCCATCCCTATCCGAGCAAACCAGCGAAAGAAGATGAATGGCATGGTTCTTTGTCATTGTTTGCATTGGATTTGTTAAACACCCATGATTATATTCCTGAAACATTGCCGCAGGATCGTCGATTTACCTGGAATGACGCGCAAAATGTTCAGGATTTAAGCCAATATGATATTCTCGTCATTCCAGAGCCGAGTTCACAGATTACGCCGGAGGAATCGAAAGCCATCTATGAATTCGTGAATCATGGCGGAGGTTTGATGCTGGTTGCGGATCATGAAGGTGCAGATCGCGATGCCAATGGGTATGATTCAGTCAGAGCTATCAATGAAATGCTGGCAGCAATGCCGGATGCGACCTCGAAAGAAAGCAATCCGTTTGGATTTTATGTATTGCCGGGAGCATTTTCTAATAATAGTACGACAAAAGTTGTCGATGGTGCTGAAAGTGGCGTTATTGCAGGCCGTGCTGGAACAATTGAATCGACAGGCATGTATGGTGCTGCCGGTTTCCAGATCGTTGATACAGCAAAGGTCAAATCGCTTCTGACAGAGAAATCGTCTACCGAGCCGTTTGCTGTTACAGCGAGCGTTGGCAAAGGACGCGTCGTTGCCATCGGGGATAGTGCTATCTTTGGTGATGGTACAAACTATCTCGGATTATCGCTGACTTCCGAAAATGGGTATATCGACGCCAATTTGAATAACAAAATCCTGTTTCTCAATTCTATAGATTGGCTTGCAAAGAAATAGTATATTTTGATGAAGTGATTTACTAAGGAAACTCTGAATAAAGATATATAGCTTTATTTTTCTGGGGCTTTGCCCTTTTTCCTCAGTTCACAATATGAAATCCGCTTCGTTTCCCGAGCCGCCTCACCACCTTGTCACTTCGTGACGTTCTTCCATTATGGCGAGGAGGAATTTAAGGTAACATTTCATTTGTTCACTGGGGTCTGCGGTTTTCGCCATTCACAGGATGGCGAAAATTCTCGGTCCCCGGCTCTCTTCAGTTAGTGCCTTAAAATATTGTTTTGTTCAGAGGTTCCTTAATGGGATTAGAGTGTGGTTTTGAATTCGTGTTTTGCTCATAATTTGTTGCTGTGCTGAAATTTGATAGTGAGTGTAACAACGATAGAGAATGAGTGAGTTTGCAAATGGCAAGCGGATTGTTTTGGAGACGAAGTCAAAAGCATTGTAGCCTATTCATTAATATGGGTTTGGAATACAGATGGGGCAATGAATGTGGGATGTTTTGATGAACGAAATGTCGAGTTTGCGAGGCGTATTTTGCGGCTTTGCCGCAAAATAGACGAGCATCGAGGTGCGTATATTGGCGTTCTGTTGTGCGAAGCACAACAGAACGACGATATGCGCGCCGATAGCCGGTCGTATCGCCTGCGATAGACCGGCAATATTGATTAGAAATATATGTTGTGATAAAAATTAATGCATTGGCTTGGTTTTCGCTTTAATAGTCAATTCATACTACGAGTGGCTATGTGTTTCGTAGTTTTGGCAAGTTAATTGCGTTTGGCATTCACTATGATTCGTTGGCAGTGATAGGGAGTTCACAATGAAAACAAATAAGCAGGCGGCTATAATGGTTGCATTGTTGGGAATTATATTGTCGGCTTATGGGTGTGACGATGAGTCATCAGATGAGATGGGGGATGATGTGTGTTTAACTTGGGATTGTTTTGATAACTGTCCTGTGAATACGCATCCATTTTGGGGTAAGTGTGTTGATGACAGTGTAGATGCATGTGGATCTGTCCATTCATGCAGTAGTCAAATTGATGGCTGGGTGTCAGGGCAATGCTATGAAGGACGCTGCATTGCTGAAATATGTGGTTCTTTTGGTTGGGATCACTATCACGTATTTAATGAGGGGTGTGAAAAGGATAATAAGTTGAACTGTGGTTCACATGGTCACAATTGTGATGATTTTGTAGACCATGCATCCAAAACAATCTGTGATGAGGGTAGATGTAAGGCGGATGCATGTAAGAGTGGGTTTTATCTTTCGTATGGAGAATGTCTGGCCTACAGCATCAGTCATTGCAATGGTGGCAGAGCATGTTCGACGTCGATGCCTGGGTTTGTAGACGGATATTGCAGTGAAACTGTTAAGTGTATTGCGACAGCCTGTAATGTCGGTTATCACATTAAAGATGGTTTGCCAGAGGGCGAATGTGTTGTCGATACTGCAGATTGTTGCGGCAAGACCTGTGTGGATTGTGGCGCAAATCATGTCTGTTCGGAAGGTCAATGTGTTTTTCAGTGTGACAAGGGCTTGACTCAGTGTGGTCAAACTTGTGTGAATGTGAAAACGTCCTTTGAGAATTGTGGGGCATGTGACAACAGCTGTTCGAAGGTTAATATTGCCAATGCGTCAGCGGTTGGCTGTGTCAACAGTGCCTGTGTCGCGACGGCGTGTAATGAAGGTTATCACCTGACAAAAGCTGGAGTTTGCGAAGAAGATAGTGAGACGGCCTGTGGTACGTCAATGCGCAATTGCACATATTCGAGTGGGTGGAAAAAAGGGAGCTGTATAGATGGTAAATGTGTCGCCGAAACGTGCAAAGACGGTTATCATCTCTATGATTCGGAGTGTGAGTGGGATTCAAGCACTCATTGCGGTGCTCATGGCACGAAGTGCCCGAGCGGTTCAACCTGTTTGGATGCAAAATGCGTCTGCAGCACAAACTATACGAATTGCAGCCAGGAAGAGGGGCAGCTGGACTGTCATTATTTGAATCAGGATGATAAGAATTGCGGCAAGTGTGGAGAGGCTTGTCCGAATGAGCTGTTCTGTCGCAACAGCAAATGCGTTGGAATGACTAAGTGTGACGACAATAAGACACATGATACGTCGACGGATCTGGATCACTGTGGAGAATGCAATAATACGTGTGCAGACGGGCTTGTTTGCAAAGATGGTTCCTGTGCAAAAGGTGTGGGGGAGACCTATTGTACAGGAGTGATTGTTGATACCTCGAAAGACCTCGATAATTGCGGAAAATGCGGCCAGAAATGTAGTGAGGATCAGGTTTGTTCCAATGGTACATGTACGACGGGAATCGGTCTGACCTATTGCGGTGGAGTGCGCATCAATACATCGACGGATGCGGCAAACTGTGGCGGTTGCGGGCATATTTGTGGCGTTGGCAAGACCTGTATTTCAGGTGAATGCAAGAATGCCACGATGACTGACTCGACGATTTTTACCTGTAACGGTACGGCGGTTTATCCCAGTGGCGATGTGAAGAATTGCGGTCAGTGCGGTAACGCCTGTTCCGGAGAAATTCCCTGCACCGCCGGCGAATGCACTTATTCGTCACAGGCGACGATGAGCTGTGACAATACGATTGTTCATCCGGCCTACGACAATGAGAATTGTGGCGGCTGCAATCAGGCCTGTCCTAAAGGACAGCGATGTTCAGCCAGTCAGTGCGTTCCTTATACGATGTCGGATTCGTCATCGATTACCTGTGACGGCGTGACTGTTTATCCGTATAGTGACATGGATAACTGCGGCTCATGCGGCATTGAGTGTACGGGAGAAAAAAGCTGTTTTAAGGGAACGTGCACCGTATTGCCGACCAAATGCGGTGGTGTAGAAACCGATGTCATGAATGATGCTGCGAACTGCGGTCAGTGCGGTAATGTTTGCCCGAAATTCAATACCTGTCGCGATGGATCCTGTGTTCAGGTCAGTTCAAATCAGGAAGAACTACTGATTTTGTGCGGGGGCAATTCAGTTTATCCGTATTACGATTCGTCGAATTGCGGCAAATGCGGCAACAAATGTATGGGTAAATACTGCTATCAGGGCGATTGCACGGATGTGCCCCACGACACACAGACGTTCTGCGACGGCAAGCTCGTCAATCCGTATACTGATGGCAATAACTGTGGATACTGCGGAAATGTTTGCGCAACGGGATCTTTATGTGAAAACGGAAAATGTGAGAAAATCGTCGTCGATTGTGGCGATACATCACGCGATTCGTCGAACTGCGGTGAATGCGATAACAAATGTTCTGCTGGTAAATACTGTTACAACGGAACCTGCACGAGCACACCGCATGAAGATGTGACGACGATTTGTGATGGCGTCACCGTTTATCCGTACACAGATAACGACAATTGCGGCGGCTGTGGAACGAAATGCGGGAATGGTCTGACCTGTACTGCCGGCGTTTGCAAACAAACGGTACCAGGCTGCAGCAATGTATCGACGGATTCGTCCAATTGTGGCGAGTGCGGACATGACTGCGGTATTGGTTATTATTGCTATAACAAGACTTGCACGAACATTCCTCAAAGCGTAAAGACCATTTGCAATGGCTATGAAGTGAATCCATATGAAGATGTCTTCAATTGCGGTGGCTGCGGCAATATCTGTTCATCCAGTCAGGAATGTTATCAGGGGGTATGTGAAGATACTCTGACATACTGCAGCTCGACCAACATTTATACGGATCTCAACCGGGATTCATCGAACTGCGGACGATGCGGCAATTACTGTACGAATGGAAGATACTGCTATGAGGGCAATTGTACGGCAAATCTGTACGACTACTGGACCATCTGTTCCGGCGAGTATGTGAATCCGTATGAAGATGACTACAATTGCGGTGCGTGCGGTAACACATGTTCATACGGCAAATACTGCTATCATGGCACATGCATCACGGATCCGAGTTTCACGCTTTGTGATGGCGAATACGTCGATGTTCAGATGGATTCATCGAACTGTGGACGATGCAATAACAGCTGTAGTACCAGTCGATATTGCTATCAGGGTTCCTGTACGACGACTGTACATGACACGACGACATATTGCAGCGGTGTTGAAGTCGATATCTACCGTGACTCATCGAACTGTGGTGGGTGCGGAAAGACCTGTTCTTCCACTCGCTATTGTTATCAGGGATCCTGCACGACTACCGCTCATGACACGTACACCTATTGTAACGGTGAGAAGGTGAATCCGTATTATGATTCGTCGAACTGTGGTGCCTGTGGTAAGGTTTGTAGCAGTGGCAAAACCTGCAAGCAGGGATACTGTTCGTATTGATATTGGATAGCGGATGGACGCGCCTGTTTCTTCGAAATACGGCGCGTGATGAGCACTGCTATCGGTCCTTCTGGGCCGATACGCAGTGCTTTTTTTTTATGTGTATGTGTGTAGCCTGTAATGCCGTGACATTGGTTTATTTTTATGGCGTAAGTTCTAAGGATTGGGTATGAGCGGCATGACGATTGAGGTCCCGAAGGCGGTGTTTCGGGGAATGTTTGTTCCATATTGAATGAGGCTGCAGAGGCAATGTATCCCGATTTATTGGAAGTATTTGGTGTGACGCTTTACGGAACCGTTTTTGAACGGATTTTGTGGGCAATTCTTGCACTTTTGATGATTTGGGGGCTTGTCAGCAGTGTTCTCATTTTTCGCAAAGGGCGTAAATCGGAAGGATTGATCCAGGGGCTGATAGTTCTGGGTGTGTTTATTTGGTCGGGGTGGCAGTTTGCATCGACATTTTCTGCCGGTTATGTGCTGTTGTTCAGTGAGCCGCTGGTAGTTCACAGCTATGCATTTTGTGTATTAATCGGGATAGGACTTGGCATTCTGACAGCGATGCAGATGGGGAAAAAGCGAGGGATTCAGGGGGGGGAGATTGCGCGTCTTTGTCTGTTGCTGGTGGTGTTGGGGTTTATAGGAGCCAGGTTAGGGCATGTCATTGTGGACTGGGAGCCGTACTGGAATGCGTGTTTTCATCCGGAATTGGAGAATTTGTCGGAGAAGAACTGTCTTCGCGTGTTGAATTTTGCTGAAGGCGGACTGACGTTTTACGGTGGTGTGATAGCCGGAATGTTTGTGGTGACGTGGTATATGATTCGTCGACACCGGCAGGGGCAGAAACTGCTGATTTTTGAGCATTTGGATGCATTGGCTGGTGCATTGGCGATATCGCATGCATTTGGCCGTCTGGGATGTTTTTGTGCGGGGTGCTGCTGGGGCGCGAGGACGACGGGGACAGTAGGTGTCCAATATGGGGCGGATTCGTTTGCATTTCTGGAGCTGATAAAGGATCCGGAGCTTCATGACGTGATGATGCAGACGGGAAAGACGCCGTTGCTTCATGCGACGCAGCTGTATGAATCTTTGGGAGAACTCGTCATTTACAGCATCTTATGGCTGATGATATGTCGAGGTTCGAAACCCGGGAGGATGGTTGGATTCTGGTTTATTTGTTATGGCATATTAAGGTTTATTGTGGAAGTGATGCGAGATGATTCGGAGCGCGGGTATTATTTTGAGAAGACGATAGAAGAAGTGAATGCATTTTTTGATGTAGTGGCTGGGCATTCGACGATACTGTCGACGTCGCAGGGGATAGGTCTGGTGATGATATTGATAGGGGTTGTTTTGCTGAGTTTGTCGGGGATAATTAGCAAGGGGGAAGTCGTGAGTATTGAGCCGGAGGCGAAATAGCACGACCTGGCCGGGCGTATTGAGCCGAAGGCGCAATAGTCCGGCGCGGCCTGCGAATGCAATCGCAGGCCGAACAAGAAAGGTGAAATCTTGTAAGCAAAACGAGGTTATGATATAAGAAAAGATTGATTGTATGTAGAAGTGTTCTGCATCAACAGGGGAACGGGATGGATTTCTTTTCACGAATGTTTACATCGATGTTTCGGTCATCGGCGAACCGTTATAAGGATCGTGCGGTGGCACAGTTGCGTCGAAATACAGTCGGTAAAGTTCAGGCCAAGGCGACGCGTGCGATGGCAGATCTCGACAAGAAGGCCTACAACGCAACGGATAACGTCACCGGGATGGACAAAAAGAAGGACAAGTCTGGAGCCGAGCTGAAGAATCAGAGGAAAGCGGCCGGAGGCGGTAGTGCTGGAGGCGGGGGCCAGGCGCGAGGAAATGCCGGAGGCGGCGGAGCCGGTGGGGGCGCGAGAGGTGCGGCAGGTCAGGTTTCGGCGAATCAACAGGGAACGGCTAAAATGGGCAAGGGCAAAAGAAATAAACGACAGCAGGCATTGGCTATATCTTGTACGAACTGCGGTTCAGCACTTCAGCCGGATTGGGATATGTGTCCATTCTGTGGTACGCCAGTTGGTCAGGTTGGACCTTCAGCGCCTCATGCAATGATGCCCGGAGTTCCCCAGCCGGTAGAAACCGGGGAAAAGACGATGGCCCTTAACCTTGACGAGCTTAATGCCAACACTCGCCGTACTGTTGTTGGCTGGATTGTTGCTCAGAATGGTAATCATCGCGGGGAAGATTTTCGTATTTATGACGGGAAAAACATCCTTGGCACAGCGGCCGATTGCGATATCGTTATTACGGATCCGTTTCTTTCCGCGAAACATTGTACAATCCGTCATGAAAACGGGAACTTCCAGGTGACAGACCTCGATTCGATGAACGGAACGTTTGTCAATCAGAAGAGATGTTCGAAATCGGATTTGATCGATAACGATACGATTCGTCTTGGAAGAACCGAGTTCAAGTTCAAATCACTGTTCTAACTGCCAGATTTTTGGCATGTTTGTACTAAATGTTTTCTAATTTCAGGCGTCCATTTTTATGGCTTGCGCTTTTGGCTTTTGAGCGGTAGAATAAAGTATAGTTACGCGTATGAATCGCGTCATTCAACGTTGGAGTGTTGAGAATGTCTAAAATTAACGTGCTTCGCAGTCTCGGAATTCTTTTTATTTCTGCTCTCTGCCTTATGGCCTGCACGCCAGAGGAATACGGTCCCTGTTCAATCCCTAACACGAGAGCTCACAAGACAGCTTGTTCACCAATCGGTAATTCCCAAACAGCGACTTGCGCTGCAGACTATGTTTTCGATTGCGACAGCTTTATTTGTGGTATTTATCAGAGCTCAGAGCCTTTCTGTACGCATCGTTGCATTCCTACAGCAGCTGAATGCACATCAGCTCCTGAATTTTGCGAGAAATGCCCGGATGGTTATTCGTGCAAAGGTAAAGGCGAGTGTCCGGAAGGCGCAGCTTGTGTAGAATGGATTAAGGGAACAGCTGCTTATTATTGCCTGCCGCAGGATATTGGATTTGATTCTGCTCAGAAAGTTGCCGGAAATTCTTCTTCAGGATCAGATACAACAGAAGGATCGAGTGAAGAATAATCTTCGTTCCGTTTGCTGATATTGTATAAAAAAAGGGCCGCATGGCCCTTTTTTTTATGTTTTCAAATTGTTATTTGAGAACCGTTGGTACTCTCGGATCATTCCTTGGTGAAATTCATACTCATTGTCGCGCCTTTTCCGACGTAGATTTCACGGGATTTTGAGAATTTTCGCGTGTCAAAGAAATACACGCGGACGGTGTGTGAGCCTGTGCTGACTTCATGCTTTTTCAGCGGGGTCTTTGAGGATGCAAGTTTGCCATCGATGTAAATCTGGGCTTCGGATTCGGCTGTAATGGTCAGATATCCGGTTGAAGCATCATCCTTTTTCTTATCATCCTTTTTTTCATCCTTTTTCTTATCATCCACTTTGGTTGCGCCAAGGTCGACATAGAGCATAAGGGTTTCGTTGGGATTGACGCTCAGGCGGTACTTTTTTTCTGCACCGGCTGAGTTTGAAACGACGACATCATGGAGTTCGTTGGATGTGACTTCGATGCCGTAATCTGCAAGATATGCCGGATACTCAGCGCCATCCACCTTGATGTGATGGGAACTGAAGTTGACGTGCACGAGGATTCGTCCCATTGCGCGTTCGGGTTTGACCTTGATGGGGCGCAAATCCGGAGATGAAACATCCGTCGGTTCTGCGAATGCGAATGTTCCTGTCATGGCAATGAAGAACGCAAGAGCTGCGATGCAGAATCTGTACATGGCCGTTTTCCAGAAAAAGAGTTGAGATGATGAGAATTGGTGAGATGTATTAATCTTTTTTCATTTGTATGGCAGCTTTGATAAAGCTGGCAAAGAGTGGGTGAGCTGCGGTTGGTTTTGACTGATATTCCGGATGGAACTGTGTGGCGATATACCAGGGATGATCTGGCAGCTCAAAGATTTCAACGAGTGAATTGTCGGGAGATGTTCCCGAAAAAACGATACCGGCTTTTTCGAGGTCAGCCCGGAGGGCGTTATTGACTTCATAACGGTGTCGATGGCGTTCACTGATGTCACGATTTGCATAGATTTCGCGAGCATGAGAGCCGTCGAGGAGTCTGCATGGATATGCCCCAAGTCGCATGGTGCCGCCTTTATCTTTGACATCTTCCTGAGAAGCCATGAGATGAATGACGGGATGTGGAGTATCGGGAACAAATTCCGATGAATTGGCGTCGTTCCAGCCGCAGATATGGCGTGCGTATTCGACGAGTGCCATCTGCATTCCGAGGCAAATGCCAAAAAATGGGATTTTATGAGTTCTGGCATATTCGATAGCTCGGATTTTGCCTTCCGTACCGCGAACCCCAAAGCCGCCAGGAACGAGAATGCCGTTCATTTTGCCCAGAATTTCTTCGATTCCTGCGTCATCCATCGATTCGAGTTCTTCGCTGTCGATGTAATTGAGATGCACTTTGCAGTCATTTGCGTAGCCGCCGTGATTGAGAGCTTCAATAAGGCTTTTATAGGATTCATGCAGTTTGACGTATTTTCCGACCAGAGCGATTTGAACTTCTTTTGTGGGATGGCGAATGATTTCGCAGATGCGTTCCCATGCGTCGAGTTCTGGATCTTTTGACCAGATGTTGAGGAGTTCGCAAATTTTTCCATCGAGATTCTGGCTGTGGAAATACGTTGGCATCATATAAATGCTTTCGACGTCGCGAGCGCCGAAGATGCAGTCTTCCTGAACATTGCAGAACAGGGCGAGTTTTCTTCTGATATCGAGAGGTAAATCGCGTTCGCCACGGCAGACAAGGATGTCAGGCTGGATACCGATTTCCCGAAGGGCAGCGACACTGTGCTGTGACGGTTTTGTCTTCATTTCGTCGGCGGTTCGAATATATGGAACGAGAGTGACGTGAATATTGAGGACGTCTCCGCGCGGTTGTTTACATCTGAATTGGCGAATGGCTTCGAGGAAAGGAAGGGATTCGATATCGCCGACGGTACCGCCTGTTTCGATAATTGCGACATCACAATTTTGAGCTGCTTCGGCAAAAACGAGCTGAATTTCGTCTGTAATGTGAGGGATGACCTGGACTGTTCCGCCGAGATAATCGCCGCGTCTTTCTTTAGTAATGACGCGATAATAAATACGGCCGGAAGTGCAGTTGTTGACCTGTCGTGTATGGGTATGTGTAAATCGTTCGTAATGGCCGAGATCCATGTCTGTTTCGGCGCCGTCTTCGGTGACATAGACTTCGCCGTGCTGCAGTGGATTCATCGTACCAGGATCGACATTGATATAAGGGTCAAGTTTGAGGAAATTAACGCGGAGGCCTCGAGATTCAAGAAGTGCACCGATAGCGGCAGCGGAAATGCCTTTTCCGAGCGAGCTGATTACACCGCCAGTCACAAAAATGTACTTTGTCGAGCGAGCCATGATGTTCCTTTTTTAATGAGTGTTTCGACTAGTTTTGGGACGGGGGAAATCCCCCGCGCGGCTATTGCTCTGCAATACGCCGCTCTCCTTGCGAGCTATTGCTTCGCAATACGCTCGCCAGTTCATGATGACTGAAGTTATTCGATGACATATTGGATATGCCGCAAAAAATAACCGCACTATCATACCTTGATTCGGCTTAAATGGGTAATTTGGAATTAATTTTAATAAAAAAAGAGTTACAACTCAGCAGGGATGAATGCAAAACAACTGAAATATAGGCACTAATTAAGTTTCTGAGAAATGGGGAAGGGGCCCCATTTCTGGTTAACGAAAATATGGCTTAAGCTGCAATATTGGCATCGCAGCTTAAACATTGTGGATTCTTAAGGGCTTAGCCCTTAAGCGGGGGGGCGAGGATTTTCGCCATCCTGCGGATGGCGAAATTCGCGGCCCACTGCCTCTCTACGCCGACATCCGGTCGGTGTTAAATTTGTTTAAAAATACATAACAAATCTTATTGCGCAGTTCAAATAGCCATATAGCAAACGTATTTTTAAACATTACGATAATTGGTGAGTTTAGAACTCACCAGTTCTGAGTGAGTGTTGTTATTCCGTCAGGCCGGCATTTTTGAGGACATCAAGACATGCGTCACGAGTTTCGCCAGCGAATGAGTTGGCGAAATGATAAGCAGATTCACCACTTTCAAGTCTTTGTTGAACATCAGCACCGGCTGCAATGAGAATTTTGAGCATTTCGACATCGCCATTGCGAGCAGCCATCATAAGAGGGCTAAGTGGATGTTTCCCTGTCGGCAGGATACTAACATCTGCGCCGGCTGCAATTAATGTGCTCACGCAGTCATGACACTGCATCATGGTTGCGATGAGTACTGGTGTTTCGCCTTCAAAAGGCCCGACGGCTTTAGCATTGACATTGGCACCGGCTGCGATGAGTGCTTTGATTGATTCATTTGATGCAGCAGCAGAAGCGAACATGAGTGCAGTCCATCCAGCATTGTCAGCTGCATTGACATCGCCGCCGGCGTCGATAAACATCTGGAGACCTTCAGCTGTTCTTGGAAGCATAATAGCGAGCATGCCTCTGTTGTCTGTATAATTGATGTTGGCACCGCTGGAGAGGAGGAGTTTGACGCATTCAGTGTCGGATGCATTCATGATTGGTGTTGTTCCCATTTTATTCGCAGCATTGACATCGGCACCAGCGTCGATAAGTGCTTTGACGAGTTCCGGATTTCCGCTTTCAGCTGCGAGGTGAAGCAGGGTATTGTCTGCGCCGTCTAAGGCTTTGGGATCTGCGCCAGCAGCGACGAGTTTATTATAAAGTTCAAGGTCTCCGTTTTTGGCAGCAACGTGAATGGGAGACTCCTGGTACTTGTTTTCGCGAACATTAACATCTGCCCCGGCGGCCAGAAGAAGGTCTGTGATTTCAGAATTTGCGGCACCAACGGCATAATAAAGCGCAGAGCCACCGTCGATATCCTGGAGATTGACGTCGGCACCTTTAGAAATGAGATATTTCACGGCTTCGACATCATTATTACTGATGGAATACAGCAGACGCGTTCTGTTTGTATCATCCTGAGCATTGATATCAGAGCCTGCATCGAGCAGGAGTTTCATCGATTCTAGGTCAGATGTAAATAAGAAGGCTGTGTGTTTGCGGATGTCACAAGGGGAAACTTCGGCACCGGCATCCAGGAGCATTTTGACGATTTCCGGTGAGTTGCCGCTTGCGGCAAACATGAGCGGTGTGATGTTGTGTATGTCGATGGCATTGACTTTTCCGCCAGCATCAAGGATGGCACGAACAGCAGCGGCGTCTCCACGGTTTGCAGCAGCCATGAGTGGCGAAACTCCTGTATCTGACTGAATATTGATATCTTCTCCGGATGAGATCAAATCCCTTACGGTTTGAGTCGGAAGGAAACAGTCATAATCAAGCCAGGTTTCGCATGTTGGAAGTCCGTTATCGTTGGTGATGTCTGCTGCAGTTTGAACTTGCTTATTGGAATTGGAGCAACCCATTAAAAATGCGGCGAATACACAAGCAATGGTAATGAATTTTTTCATAAAAGGCCTCTGAAAAAGAAGAAATGAAAGGCCGCAGAGTGCGGTTTTTTGCAGATTATTGAAATTACTTAAAACGAGCAAATTTTACGGTATGTTTTTGTTGTTTTTTGTATCGAAATGTTGTGACTTTGGCTTTATCAATCATATTTTGAGGAAATTGCGTTGATATGCGTTGAGATGTACTCAATCAAATTCAAAAAATGATGGCGTGAATCCGTGTGACAGTGGTGACCATTGAGAAATCGGATTTGGAGCCAAAAACATAACGTATTTTCCATGCACATTCCCGTTCTGATGAGGACTGTTTGTGTTCATGATGATACGGCGTGACTGTGGACAAATATATCGTCCCTGTGTTGTGACTGCTTTGCGAAAAATGCAAATTTTTATTAGCATTCGTGTATTTTCTGCAGACTCGTCTGTACTCTGGTCGGCGTGACGGTGGGGCCGAGGATTTTCGCCATCCTGTGAATGGCGAAAACCGCAGAGCCCAGTGAGCAAATGAAAAGCGTGAGCCGTAGACGCGACAGCGATGAGAGGCGAAACGCATTTCATATTGGGAACTGAGGAGGAGAGAGAGTCCCGAATGGATATGAGGGACGAAATAATATTCTGTGATTTCGTTTCAGAACGAGTGGTTAAGTTTGAATATTGTAAAGAAATTAAGAGGATATCAATTTCGTTATTGTGAGATGAGGCTGCGAAGTCAAAAATTGAAAATCAAGTGAGATGAATTGAGGGATTCAAGGGGGATGTCAAATGGTGTGTCAGAAGGCGCTGATGTAAGATCCAAAGTGTGACACTACGTAGAAAATGCGTTAAGACAAAGAGGGTGGTATTATGTTGCTGAATTTTCATTTATGTAGAAGAACTATGTGGTTAAAACGAATTGCGTGCTTTGTGGCATTTGTGATGTCAATGACTGGAACATTGGCGTTTGCACAGGAATCGATATTGGTTCCATTGGAAAAAGAGAATCCATCAGAGAAAAGTGCTGCTTTGAACTTGGGGACGATGAATGATGATATAGGGCGTTGGTTATTACTTCAGAGTGATTTGTATCGCGTTGTGATGACGTTTAATGAGCAGGCTAAGCAGCTGGAGCGAGTGATTTATAAGAATGAAGAAGCTCGCAATGTGAATCACGAGATACAGATGACAGCGAAAAGCGAGGGACGTGCACCGGATGAGTCTGGAAATTATGGGGGTGAGATGCCAATTATTGGTTCATCGCTATGTCAGGAACTGGATGCATCGTTACAGAGGTTTATAGACAAGAATAAAGCGGCACTTGATGAGGTTGTTCATAGTCTTGTGAAATACTCGTCGAATCTGAGTGATACGGAGAAGGATGCCGTATCGACCAGAATGCGGACGACGATAGCGGCCATGTCAGATCGTAAGCGTTCGCAGGAGATACTTTATCTTTGTCTCTATAAATATAAGAATGAGTCAGGAGTGCCGACGACGTGGTCAGTGGAGAAAACGTTGCGTCAATGGTATGTCATTCAGCTGCCGCTGATTGATGTCTGGCTTGGAAATGTGGATTAAAAGTCAAAGAGGCCCGGCCGTATCGGTACGATAGGGCGGGCACCCGGCCGTATTGCTTTGCAATAGGCCGGGATTCCATAAGAAAAGCCGTAACGGCGCTATAAGTGGATGAAATATATGGATGGAAGTATGCAGGAACCTGGATTCTGGCAGAAAATCGGAGAATTCTTTGTTCAGCTGTATGTGGGGATAAAACAAGTGCTGGTCTTCGATATTGCGGAGATCAGAGTCGCAGATGTGCTTATTTTGCTGATCTGTCTAAGCGTGGCTTATTTGCTCAACAAGCTGTTTATTCAGAAGCTTCCAGGGTGGATCGAGCGCATTAAGGCAAATGTGGAAGAAAACCGAAAGCGAATTCGACAGAGATTTGTCGAGAGTCAAGCCAAAGCTGTGGTGGAAGCTGATGCCGATGGTGTGGAAGAAAAGCCGTCAAAAGAAGCGAGAAACATTGCGTTAGAAGCTACTGCTGCAAAAGAGAGTGTGAAGTCGTCGGCGGAAGGGAAGAAGTCCGACAAAGTTGGAATCAATAGCATTCAACTGGTTGAAATCCTGTTTAATTCACTTAAGAAGCCGTTAAAATTCATGATTTATACGGCTGCGCTGGTGGTAGCTTTGACGCTGATGCACACGCCGGGATGGGCGTCATCAATAAATGACGGGATGCTGAAGATACTCAGGGCACTCATGATGCTTTGGTTTGTATGGTATCTGATCATTGTGACCAACAGACTGACGTCGCATTTTGTAGAGAGTGCGGCGAAAACGTCGACGAAACTGGACGACATGCTTGTTCCCCTGATATCGAGTGTCATCAAATTTTTGGTGATATTTGCAGGCGGCATGCTGGTAATACAGGCACTTGGATATCCGGTTCATTCGATGCTGGCGAGTCTTGGAATAGGCGGTGCAGCGCTGGCACTTGCATCGAAGGATACGCTTGCGAATATGTTTGGAGCATTTGTCGTATTTTTCGACAAGCCGTTTGAAATAGGCGACTGGGTGGAAGTAAACGGAGTGGAGGGGGAAGTTGAGGAGATACGGCTGAGGACGACGCTGATCCGAACGTGGGATAATTCGGTCGTAACGCTGCCGAATTCGGTATTATCGACGTCCAATATTGATAATTTTGAGAAGCGGCATTATCGGAAGATGGAATGTAATTTTGGGGTGCTGTATTCGACGACCTCGGCGCAGATAGAAGAGATTGTGAGAGAGATCAGCCGTCATCTGGAGGAGAATGCGGTGAAGGATCCGGATCATATTCAGCCCGGCGAGTTGTATGCGCCGAATTATTATGTAGGATTTAAAGGATTTGGGGATTCGAGTCTGGACATAGAGGTGGTTGCGTTTACAGTGCAGACGGGGAAAAAGGCGCACATGGCAGATCGTCAGAATTTTTTATTGGAGATCATGCGCATTGTGGAGAAAGCGGGGACGGGGTTTGCGTTTCCGACGAGAACACTTGAGTGGGCACCCAATATGATGCCAAAATGCGGCATGACGAAGATGATGTGTGGAGAAAACAAAAAATAACGTTCATAAAAAAGCCAAGTAGGGTATAATAAGAATAGGGTGCCTGTAATCAGGTAAGATTTTCCGGCGCTAAAAGCCGTTTATTTAACTTCCCGCATAAGGGACAAAGCAAAAGACAAAGGAGTAACGATGCAGATCGATATCAGCTTCCGCCACATGGAACCCTCTGACACACTCAGAGATTACGCTGACGAAAAGATCCGTCGTGTGATTCGCAAACATATCCGCGACGATTTTGATGCACAGATCACACTCGCGGTAGAGAAGTTCCGTCATATTGCCAAGCTGCATCTGACGTACAAGGGCATCTCGATAAAATGCGAAGAGAGCAGCGAAGACATGTATCAGTCGATAGATCTTGCGCTTGATAAGCTTGAGCGCCAGATACATCGTTATAAGGGCAAACTTCGCACGCATAAGCCAATGAATCTCGATTCAGTCCGCACGCTTGATGTTGCAGTGGTTGCAGTACCGGATGAAGAAGAAGTCGCAGCAGAATCAGAAGATGTGAGTGCAGTCGAAGAAGTGAAAGCCGAAGAGGCAGTGGCTCCGAGAATCATCAAGCACGACAAACTTGAAGTTGTGGAAATGAGCATTGATGATGCGGTGATGAAGATGTCACTTGAAAACCTGCCAGTGGTTGTGTTTATCAATGAAGAGACGAAGGCAACGAGCGTTCTTTATAAACAGGACGATGGCACTTGCGGTATGATTACACTTGGTTAATCACTGCATCAGGTGAAACTAAAAGAAGCCGGTTCGAAAGAGCCGGCTTTTTTTGTGGATGATTTGAAAAAAGAATTGATCAGTTGGAAAGACAGATTGAGGAAGGACTGAATCAAATTAATGTGTGAGGGGGCAGAGCCCCCTGCGGCGCTATTTGCAGGCAAATACGCGCCTACCCCCTCTGCGGGGAACCCCCGCAACGCCCCGGACCAAGCAAAAGAAAGCGTTTAGTGATGGCAAGATGAAAATAAGGCTGATACAACAGAGCCAAATCAAAAATATGGAGACGGCATTGAAACATCTGGGAAGAATGCGGGTGATGAGTGTGAATGCTGATAAAAAGATAAAGGGGTACAATTCACCCGGGGCTCTGCCCCGTGTCCTCAGTTAGCAATAAGAAATGCGCTTTGTTTCCCGAGCCTGTCGGCTCTAATTCGTGCATTTCATTTGCACACTGGGCTCTGTGATGCTAACCGTCCGGTGGACGGTTAGCATCTAGGCCCCCATTCCGGTAAAAAGGCTAGGCTGTACCTAGATTTATGCTGAGTACTGGGTTTCTCTGGGTGAGTAGTAAAGATAAAGGGATACAACTCAGCAGGGGTGAATGCAAATCAACTGAAATATAGGCACTAATTAAGTTTCAGAGAAATGGGGATGGGGCCCGATTTCTGTTTAACGAAAATATGGCTTAAGCTGCAATATTGGCATTGCAGCATAAACATTGCGGATTCTTAAGGTCTCAGCCCTTAAGCGGGGTCGGGGCAGAGCCCCGGCTGAGATGTAATGATAAAGGATAGAGAAAAAACAGGGCTACAGCATTTACTTTTTCCATTGAAAAAGCATATCCAACATGGCAGTAGGGTTGAGCGATGCCTTAAGCATCAACAATTTTTTGGTATCTCTGCCAGATCTGGCATCATTGA
>JAZRWV010000003.1:0-6719 GCA_045599925.1 Myxococcota bacterium | reverse complement strand
CTGTTGAGGATAATTGGATGAGGTTGTTTGAATAGGGGGGAAAACGCTGTGGTGTGTTCGTTTGTGAATAATTGGGGCGTATGTGCTACCATTTTGTAATATAAAAAATAAAACGTTCTTATGTTCACATGAAAATCGTGACGGCTTTGTAATAAACGGATATAACTCATTTGTGTTTCGAGATTATTTCAAACACATTGAGGTCTGAAAGATAAGTGTGATTTTTGCGTCTAAATACGGAATTTGTTATGAAAAAGTACATCCTGTCTGTCTGTGTCTTTATCGCTCTGTCTTCAATTTGTGGTTGCGATGAATCGCCTTTGATTGAAGTTGATTCACATCGTAGTTCGCAGGATTCTGGGGTTTCTGGTATCCAGTGTGACAATAATGGAGAAAACGTCGTTTTTTGCCAAAACGATGAATGTGTACCAATGAATACCTGTCCGAATGGATGCAAAGACGGCGAATGTATCAAAGATAGCTGTGGAAAAGAGGGCGTCAAGCAGTGCAATCCACAGGCGCATGCGATCGAAGTTTGCGATGCCGATGGGAGCTGGTCGTTTTATCTCGATTGTCCAAACGGATGTGACTCTGGCGCCGATACTTGCCTTGAGTCATGTCACGAGGGGGATACTCGATGCGATGATGACGGACAGAATGCAGTCGTGTGTCGTGACAATGTTTGGGAATCCACAGAATGTATCAATGGTTGCGATGGTGGTTCTTGTGTGAGAAATTGCCCGACAGATGGACTTAAAGAATGTCAAGGAAACAAACTTGCTATTTGTCACCAGAACTGGGAAATCGAAGAAACGTGTGAATTCGGATGTGACGCCAAACGCCAACGCTGCAAGCCTGAATGCCAAACAGCCGGAGAACAGGAATGTACTGAACAAGGGGAGCTCAAAGTTTGTCAGGATGATTTTACCTGGCAAATCACATCTTGTGCTCATGGGTGTTTTACCAATTCCAATGGCGAGAGTTTCTGCAAGCCTGAATGTGAAAATGCCGGTGAAGTGCGATGTCAGGGTAACGGCGTCGAAACGTGCAGCAATCAGTATCGCTGGGAAGTCACAACCGAATCCTGCGAGCATGGCTGTCAGAAGGGGAGTTGTATTGGATGTTCTGTCAGTGGTCAAACCTCGTGCAATAGCAATGGCAATGTTCAAACATGTCAGGCTGATTTGAGTTGGAAAGAAACTCAATCTTGTCACAATGGGTGCTACAATGGTAAGTGTAAATTATGCAGTACAGCCGGAAAGAAATTCTGTAACAGCGTCGGTCATGTCCAAATCTGTCAAAGTGATGGCTCGCTCAAGCAGACTGATGAATGCGAAAATGGTTGTTTTGAAAATGACACAACGGCTTACTGCAAAAGTTGTTTCGATATCGGCGGAAGTGGTTGCAGCGTCAATGGAAAAGATATTCTAACTTGTACGGATTATCATCTGGTCAAAACCAAAACATGTGATATTGCCTGCAAACACTATTCAGGAAATTCGCCATACTGCGCGGAGTGTGCTTCGGCCGGAAAATCGTGTTCTGCAGACGGAAAATCGCTTCTCACTTGCTCTGAGTCGCTCAAGCAGACGTCGACAACTTGTGCTAATGGCTGTGCTAATGGCAAATGCAAGGAATGTAAAACCGCAGGAGCATATTCTTGTGGCAGCAGCAATACGCTTCAATATTGTCAAAGTGACTACACGCTCAAAACTGCGATGAATTGTCAGTATGGTTGCAGCAACGCTGTTTGTAACGAATGTGCAAAAGACAGTGACTGCACGTCATGGGGTGGCGTAAAGTCGGCTAAATGTGTCAGCGGTAAATGTGTCGTCAGCGAATGTAATTCTGGATTTATCGCATTGGGAAATAGTGCAGAAAGCAGCTGCGTGCGCAAAATCCCGTTTACCGGAAATGCATACGTTACGGCGATGAATGGCAACATCAATACTCAATCTGGTTCCATAATGAATGCCAATACTGGTGTACTTGGCAAGTGGAACAACTCGTCCACGACTTTGTCGTTTTATATCGCTCCGAAAGATATAGGTACGTTCAAGTTGTACGTCAATGCCAGTCTTCCTGCGAATACTACTAGCAGTAAAATAGCCTTCACGTTGGATGGTATCACGCGCGAAATTACGCTCAATTCGACGAACCTGAAATTTTATAATGTCGGAACGTGGAATATTAAGAAAGCTGGCTATATCAAACTCGATATCAAAGGTGTTTCAAGTTCGCCTAGCGGCAGTACATTTGCGAATTTCGAGAACTTTTATATCGCCGGTGTGAGCATGAAAAATGCGCCGACATGTCTGACAAAATCACTCAATGACAGCGATATGAGGTGGTATCGAAGAGGCCATCACGACACGATCTGGTACTCGATTCCCAGCACGGATAATATCGAGTGGTTTTATACAGAAATCACGCCGGGAGAAGGGTCCGATTTTCCTGGTGCTTATCTGTGCAGCAATAGTGCGACGAATTTTTACATGGGGTTGCAGGAAGTTCAGTCAGGCATGAAAAAAGTCTGGTTCAATGTATGGAGTTCGTACGTCATTAAAGATGAATCCAATTTGGATGAAGCTGCCAAAATCCAGCCGCTTCGAATTGGAAAGCTCGCTGTTTCCGATAAGACAGACGCGAGTTGTGGTGATCTCGGCAACAACTGCAGCGGTGAAGGATGTGGATATACGGTTTCTCTCTGCAACTTCGAATGGGTGCAGGGAAAAACTTACAAAACGCTCGTCCATGTCAAGCCTGGTGGATCTGGTTCGTCGGTTTATACCGATATTACCGGATACATAACGGATCCCAGTGGGAATTGGCAGCTCATTGCCTCTTTGAGAAAACCAGGTGTCTCCCATTGGTATGGCAGTGCTTCGAGTTTTCTGGAGAACTTCAGACCTGAATCCGGATTTAAGAAGAGAACGGTTTCTTACAGCAATATCTGGTATAGAACGAATACAGGAACGTGGAAAGCTGTTACGGGAACAACGCAATCTAACAGCTGGCTGTTTAAAGATATGGGGTTACTTGGTTATAGAAATGATTTGAGTAACAGCGTCTCCGGGAACGCAGTGGTTTTGTCGATTAATGGCTATTTTGATGGCGTTACTGGCGAGAATTTGCCTGCATTGTCAATTAAAAATAACAATTCGGCGCCTAATATTGATTTCAATGCACTGGAAAAGCTTAATTAAGGAATATAAATAATTAAGAAAATAATAAGTGATGCTGATTTAATGTTCAAAATATCATATATTTTATAATGGGTTTATATATATGTAAATGGAGTTGTTATAACTAAAAAAATGAAAAAGCGGGCGTATGCATGCATAGCCCGCGCTGCCTGGCGTATCGTCCGGAGGCCGATAGCCAGGCCCCTAAAAGCAGTAAAGACGTGTCACGATGCGTCTCTTACAGCCTGGTCTAGTTCGCAAATGTAATCCGGATGTTGCCGCGATCATCGGTGCCGACAATGCGGACAGCAATTGTATCGCCGGGTTTGTAGCGATCTTCGATAAATCCTACGTCGGATGGGATGTCATTGAAATGAAGCGAAGCTTCCATGTTTGGCATGAGTTCGACCTTGACGAACGGAGCTTTGACAAAGAGGACATAAGCCTGAACGACGTCTCCGATAGCGAAACGCTTGTTTTTAGCCATGATGGCGATTTTGGCGGCCTGAATGCCGGCTTCGTCGGTACCGGCAATTCGGACGATGCCGTCGTCATCGATATCAATTTGAGTATTTGTTTGTGCCATGAGTGCGCGGATATTGGAACCGCCGGCCCCAATGACATCGCCGATCACGGCTTTTCGGACGGTGAGCTGCTCAATTTTAGGAGCGTGTACGGCGAGTCGTGGACGTGTGGCCGGAAGTGTGTTCAGAATGTGGTCCATGATGTAATGTCGGGCCTGTTTTGCCTGCAAAAGAGCCTGTTTCATGGTTTCGCGGCTTAAGCCTTCGATTTTGAGGTCCATTTGAAGCGCAGTCACGCCGTGTTTTGTGCCGCAGACCTTGAAATCCATATCGCCGAGGTGGTCTTCGTCGCCGACGATGTCGGTGAGTACGGCATGTCTGTCGCCCTCGGAAATGAGCCCCATCGCAATGCCGGTCACGGGAGCTTTAATCGGCACGCCGGCATCCATCAGGGCGAGGCATCCTGCGCAGACGGTTGCCATGGAAGATGAGCCATCGCTCGAAAGGATGTCGCTGACGAGTCGAATCGTGTACGGGAACTGTTCGATTGGCGGAATCACGGCCGAAAGCGCGCGCTGCGCGAGCATGCCGTGGCCAATTTCACGTCTTCCTGGCGTTTTCTGGCCTCTGGCTTCGCCAACGGAATAAGGCGGGAAATTATAATGCAAAAAGAAATTGCAGTCGCGCGACCCGAACATGTCGTCGAGTCGCAGCGCGTCTCGGACGCCTCCGAGCGTGCATGTGGACAAAGACTGTGTGAGGCCGCGACAGAAAAATGAGGAACCGTGTGCGCCGGGAAGGACGCCGACCGCGCTTGAAAGCGGGCGGACCTGGTCGAGTCGGCGGCCGTCAAATCGCTGGCCGTTCAGAATATTGGCGCGTGCATTGTTGCGGACGATATCTTCAAATGCATCGTTCCAGTGCGTCGATGAAAACGAGATGCCGAGCTCTTCCGATTTCTGTTTCAGCAGCTCGAAAGAGGCGTCTTTTGTGGCTTTGAGGGCATTCGTGCGATCCCATTTGCCGCCCAGATGGAGGGCTTTCTGGATTTCTGGAACGGCGTTGTTGAGAATTTCGACGAGTTCAGGTGCATCGGGAGGGGGAAGGACGAGGTCCATCTTGGTTTTGCAGCATTTTTTTGCGAATTCGCGCTGCATGTCAAGGATTGGAGCGGCCGTCTGAGAGGCGAAATCCATGCATGCAATCAAATCGTCTTCAGAAACTTCGCTTGCCCCGCCTTCGACCATGATAATGCCGGTCGGCGCCACACTGATGACGAAATTCATGTCGGATTCGTTTGTTTCTTCACGTGTCGGGAATGCGATGAACTGGCCGTCTTTTCGGACGATTCGGAGGCCGACGACGGGACCGTCCCATGGAATATCGCTAATCATGAGCGCGAGGCTTGCGGCGTTCATGGCGACGGTAGGCATATCGAGGTCTTCATCGCCGGAAAAAGCCATGATGGTGACGACGGTTTCGCGACGATAGCCTTTTGGGAAAAGAGGTCTCAGACTGCGGTCGTTGAGTCGGCTGGAGAGGGTTTCGGCGTCGCTGCTGCGCAGTTCGCGACGGCCAGCGCCAACGGGAAAATGCCCTGCACCGGCGAATCTTTCGCGATATTCGACGGTGAGCGGGAAAAAGTCCTGGTCGGGATTGTTTTCGCCGGCGACGACGGTGACGAGCAGAACGGCATTGCCGCATCGCAGAACGACACTTGCATTCGTTTGTGGTGCCCAGACACCTGTTTCGAATGAAACCGGACGCGATCCAATGGTGAGATTGAGCGTTTCTGGCATATTCAGACTCCATGATTTGTGCCCGCAGAGTTCAGGCGGGCTTTAAGATGCGGGCGAGTGAGTATAACTTTTTGGCTTGTTTATCCAGGCTTTTTGATTTTCGGGCGCGCCTATCTTCGATACGGCGCGCATGAGGGTCTGGCTATCGGCCTGAGAGACGTGCGAACCGCGCGTTTCTCAGGCCGATACGCCAGACTACGCGGCCTAACTGAGTTACGGCCGCGCGTATCGCCCGAAGGAAGATAGCGCGGCCCAAAGGGCATATTGAGCGAAGCGAAATAGCCCGCAAAGCGAGCGTATCAGGGGCGAGAAAGCGTCCCCTGAAAGCGAAGCTATTTCACAGGAACATCATCAACAATAAATCGATATACGGTAGAACGGTTGGATAATGTCGTGAGGATGCCGGGGGTTAAATCCGGTGCAGCTGTAAAATCGGAGCCCATGTCAATGACGTGACGGAGTGTTCCGTCGGCGCGATCGAGAACAACGAGACCGAATTTCTGAACAGACGCGTAAATCGAGGATTTACCGAGAGCAATCGGTGAAATCAGGGCATCTTTCTGAATGACATTTTGCCAGATTGTTTCGCCAGTCGAGCGTTTGATTCTAAAGATGCCGGACTGAGACGCGAGGTAAATGCTGTCCTGGAAAGCGCGGATGGCACTTACGCCAAAGATGTCGCGCTGCCAGAGTGTTCGACCGTCATCGACAGAAAGGGCGTAAAGGCCGCCAGATGACGTTGCGACATAGAGTGTGGAATCGACGCGCACGGGGGTGACGTCCAAATCCTTGAAACGGGCATTAGGTGCGAGTTCCCGAGTCCAGACAGCGGTTCCGTTCTGAGCGGAATAGGCGACGAGGTAACCGTCGGAAAAGCCGGCATAAATGTTACCGTTATCGATGAGAGGAGTGGACTGCCCGTACATCGCAAATTCCTGAGCTCTTGGACGTTCGCGGCGCCATTTGAGTGTTCCAGCCGCATCATCAATGGCGAAGATTCGGTTATTTGCGTTGACACATGCAACAATACCGTCGGCGACAGCGAGTGAATTTTCAACTGCGACGCCGGTTTCATAACGCCAGATAATATCGCCGGTCCGGATATTGAGCTTGATGACAGCGCCGTCGCCGAGTGCGACATAGACGGCACTTTGAGTGACCACGGGGCCAGATGTGACGGGCATTTCGAAAGAATTTTTCCACTTTTCCCG
>JAZRWV010000002.1:0-5637 GCA_045599925.1 Myxococcota bacterium | reverse complement strand
GGAATTTGCCTTTATCGGCGAATTCGATGACGATGCCTTCCTGTATGCGGATTTCCGATGCCATGTGCATTCCTTTAGCCACCGAAGGTGGCGCCGCGCGTATTGAGGCCGGAGGCCGAAAAGCGCGGCGAAAAAGGGCGTATTGCGAAGCAATAGCCCGTCAAAGCGCATACGCAGCTCTGCAAGTTGCGCTATCAGGCTCGTTTAAGATAACGCCCGTCGCGCGTATCGATGATGAGAAGCGTATCCTGTTCAATGAAAAGCGGGACCTGAACTTCGAGGCCTGTTTCAAGGCGTGCACGTTTGGTTGCTGCGGTGACGGTATCGCCTTTGATGGCCGGTTCGCATTCGACAACGCGAAGCGTGACGGAGTTCGGAATCTGAATGCCGATGGGATTGCCGTCGTGCAGAAGCACCTGAACATTGTCATTTTCGCGGATGAACTGGAGTTCGTATTCGATCATGTCGGCTGTCATCGTGAACTGCTCATACGTCTCATTGTTCATGAAAATATAATTTTCCTTATTTTCGTTGTAGAGATACTGGCAGGGGACGATTTCGAAGTTCGGAACCTCGACGCGGTCTTCGGCTTTATAGGTTTTCTGAAGGATCTGTTTTGTGCGGATATTTTTTGCTTTGAGTTTGACAAGCGTGGCTCCGCCGCGGGCTGAAGGCGTCTGAACGGTTGTTTCGAGAACGGTAAACGGATCGCCATCGAGCAGAAGAAGAGAACCCTTTTTGAGATCGAGACTGGTTGGCATTAGAACTCCTTTGAATCATAAAAAGAAAAGAGGTGTATGACACCTTTGAAAACGAAAATACCCGGTCCTGTTCCGAGAACCGGAGAACTATCTTTTACAGAAAAGACAATGAAAATGGCAAATAAGAATTCAAAAGTCCGCGAATCTTAAGAACTTTTTGATTCTAATAGTTTCGGCAGCAGAGAACACCGCCGAGTTCTGGTGAAATCTTGGTTACGCGGTAAGCTTCTTCTGCCCCGAAACCGTTGCATTTCCATGCATCCGGATAAACGGTATTGTCGCGGGCATTGAAGTATGCGACGGGTTTGCACCAGTTGCATCCCTGATCACCGGAACATTTAACATTTCCGCCGTAATTGACGCATTGGCAGACATAGGAACTGTCAATGCCGAGACAGCCGTCGTGACTTGAACGGTTGATGGCTCCGCAGAGCTTTTCGGCTCCCAGGCCGCATCCAAGATCGCCGCATCCAAATAGATCATTGGCAAATCCCGGATGACCATAGCCGTCTCCGGTACACGTCAGTGCGCCATTGGAGGTTTCGCGGGATACGAAAAATCCAGGTTGAGACTGCCCATCCATGATGCCTTCGCATCCAATGGAGGAATGGTTGGCAATATCATCTACGCCATGACAGACATGCCAGCCTGCGGCGCATAAATCCTCGACATTGCAGCCTGCTCCGAAGATATTCGCACCATTATTGCCGCTCAGACGTCCGCAGGATGGGCCTTCGTCGTGATGGATTCCGGGAATATTCCAGGCTCCGCTGCATGCTGCGATGTCCGGATATCGGGTTTCATCGAGAAATCCTTCACGCGTTCCATCGGAACATCCCGTCGCAATTCGGCCTGCGGCATCGGTCGTGACGATCACGTTCCGGCGATAAATGGACGGGCGTGCGACTACTGTCGGATAGACTGGTGTCGCAACTGGTGCAGTGTGAACCGGGGGATGAACCGCTTTTGGGGCATATACGTGAGCTGGACGCTGATGAATGGCTGGGGGATTCGATTGGGGAGCAGGGGAACTCTGATGGATGACGGTTGATGCGCGATTTCCAGGATGCACGGACGGTCTGACGCCGGATGGTCTGTTTACTGAAGGCCTGGAATTTACTGATGGATGCTGAATGTTCTGCACATTTGAATTGCTATTTTGATTAGATTGTTGGGTTTGGCCGGACTGGGGGGCTACGCGACCGGGGGAGGCTGGTTTAGACTGAACGGGAATCGTGACTCCGGATGCAGGCATTTCAGCAGCCGACTCTGTCGGCATTATTCCCATGACTGCTCCGATCGTTCCAATGGCTCCAAAAAAAATAATCCAGTTGAAAATTTTATGGGTTTTAAGCATATAAACCTCCTGGCTTTATTGCGCATTTCAACATATCTGGGCGTAACGAAAGATTCCCCCAAAATTTAAATATACATGCAATCCGGCGTCGCATGCAACGATGCAATACTGTTAAACACAACGCGAAGTTACTATTCAGCCAAGGTAAATCTATATTCAGAATAAATTCAGGCACAGCCTGGGCTTTTACCGGAATGGGGGCCGAAAAGCTGACCGTCCAGTGGACGGTTAGCTTTGCAGAGCCCAGTGAGCAAATGAAATGTTACCTTAAATTCCTCCTCGCCATAATGGAGAGGTGGAACGTCACGAAGTGACAAGGGGGTGAGGCGGCTCGGGAAACGAAGCGCATTTCTTATTGCGAACTGAGGAAACAGGCCTTGGGCGGGGCCCGGGGCAGAGCCCCGGCTGTAACAACGCGAAACGTGAGTCGTGAAACGCGAGACAAATTCCTGAAAACTGAGATATGAGTCGAGAGACGGGAGATGGTATAAACCCTAATCAAAATCGATAGCATTCGCGTGTGAAACACTGGCAAATGCTCCCTTCAGGAGCGCATGTAAGGCGCCGGAGGCATCGAGGCGGATGCTGAGATGCCTCCGGCCTGAAAACAGAAAGCAGAAAACTACTCACTGCTCATTGCCAATTGCAATGTCTCTTCTCTTTCTTTTGCGACTTTTTCCGAATAGGTGCGACGAAGTGCTGCATCGTAATATATCAATGCCGTTTCATAATCGCCGTTTTCGCGTGCCATGACGGCATGGATATAGGCTTCGGTCGCTTCCGGATGAACCGTCGGTTCATATCCCCAGGTATAGTATGGACTGCATCCGGCGCAAAGTGCCGATGTCAAAACTATCCACATAATGCAGTGTACATGCTGTTTTAACATGAGCTCACCAGGCTACCAGTTCATGAATCCCCACGGAGTCAGCATATTGCCGCTGATGAGCGGCAAAAGAAATTTTCCGAAAAAGACATACTCAATGGCGGCAAGTGCAATGAAAGGTCCATAGGGAACGGCGAGTTTTCCTGTACTGGTGTCAGCCTGTGCGGATGCGGCGATTTCGGAATCTTCGCCGTGAACTTCAGCTTCGATTTCGTTGGCGACTTCATTTCTGAACAGTCCCTGCTGGTCCTTCGTCTGTTGTTTTTTACCCATGGCAATGGCGATGATCGCAACGATAATGCCCTGAATGCTGGAGGCCAGAAAAATAAATGGCAGGCTTTGCCAGCCGAGAACGGCCCCGACCATGACCATCATCCAGATATCGCCGCCTCCCATGCCAATGCGTTTTGTCGCCAGATAATAAAGTCCAATAATGGTGACGATAATGCCGCCGCCGATGAGTCCGCCAAGAATCGAATCAAGCCAGTCAATATTGCCCAAAACCATTGTGTATGGCCAGGAGTCCGGCATCGCAAATGCTGCAATAATTCCGAATCCTGCAATCGGAAGGGCAACTTCCGGCGGAATTTCTGTCGTTTTGTAGTCGATAATGGCCAATGCCAGACTTCCGATGACAAAAATCGTCATGACGACGAACAAAAGCATCATCCTCCAGAAAACGCCGTCCAGAAACAGAACTTCCATATTGGGGGCAAAAATTTGTCGGCACAAAAAGAACCCCATGACTCCGCAAATCGCTTCCACAATGACATATTGCGGTGATATCGGGGCTTTGCAGTTGCGGCATTTGCCGCGCAGAAACAGCCATGAAAGAACTGGAATGTTGTCGTAGGGTTTGATGCGTGCTCCGCACTTCGGGCAGGAACTCGGCGGCCAGGCAATCGATTTGTGTTCCGGAACGCGATAAATCACGACGTTCGAGAACGATCCGACACAGGCTGCAAACAGCGTGCAGAACACATAAAGACATATTTGAACGATTTCGAGTGTGGATGGATCCATGTGGTTTTATTCAATGAGGTTAAGAAATTGGTTATTTGGGACAACGCGAAATGAGAAACAAAAGTGGAAAATGAACAGCGAACAACGCCAAATATCAGTGTTGCCGGCTCTTGTTCTGCTCTTCATCCGTCCGGCAAAATCAGGCACCTTCCACCGACATGAGAAGGAATTTGCACATTTATTGAAGGCTTTTCTGTGTAAAACGCCAGGTATCTTCACACATGCGTTCGATGTCGAATCGGGCTTTCCATCCGAGCTCCCTGTTGGCTCGTGCCGGATCGGCATAACACATGGCTACGTCACCTGCCCGGCGCCCTCGAACGACGCATGGAATCCGGATTCCCGTCACTTTTTCGAATGCATGCACGAGTTCGAGCACGCTGCAGCCCTTCCCGGTTCCGAGATTATAAATATGAACGCCAGTGCTGTTCATGACTTTTTCGATTGAACCGACATGTCCGCAGGCGAGGTCGCAGACGTGAATGAAATCGCGAACGCCGGTGCCGTCAGGGGTGTCGTAGTCATTGCCAAGAATATTCAGATATGGAAGGCGCCCGGCGGCCACTTGCGCAATATATGGCATCAGATTATTCGGAATTCCCCTCGGATGCTCGCCAATCAGTCCGCTTTCATGCGCCCCAATCGGATTGAAATATCGCAGAAGCACGACACTCCAGGTTGGATTGGCAAGGCTGATGTCCTGTAAAATGCGTTCGATCATCAGTTTTGTATAGCCATAAGGATTCGTCGCGGAGAGCGGAAAATCCTCGCGAATCGGCACAGAGGCCGGCGCACCGTAAACCGTTGCCGACGAGCTGAAAATAATGCGATGACAGCTGAATTCCTGCATCAAATGACACAGATTCATCGTCCCGATAATGTTGTTTTCGTAGTATTCAAGCGGTTTTGCGATGGATTCACCAACGGCTTTGAGCGCCGCAAAATGAATGACGGCGTCGAACGAATGACGTTCAAAAATCGGCCGAATCGACGATATATCGCGCATATCGGCTTCGTAAAAAGTCGGCCTTTTGCCCGTTATCTGTTCGATTTTATCGACGACTTCGACGTCTGAATTGCTCAGATTGTCGAAAATGACGACGTCGTGTCCTCGCTCAATAAGTTCTACGCATGTATGCGAACCGATATATCCGGTTCCGCCTGTGACCAGAATGACCATGATGTTCCTTTCATGTTTCGTTCAATGGATACCCATTGGAATCAACCGCTTCTTTATACCAGAACATGGGGATGTCTTCATTTTTTTTGTTTTTGTGGGCGACGATTTGCGTCGTGACATTCACGACGCTGCATCGCGCGGGGCGGCCTATCTGCAATACGGCCGCGCATTGGTGGCGTGCAGGCCGCCTTGCTATGACCTTTGGTCATACGCAAGGCGGCGCGGGCTATCGCTCAGCACGATACGCCCGCGCCTGTCTGATGTGCCGGGACAATGCCTATGCTGGGCAGTCGTTACAGCATCTCTGCCGGGGCTCTGCCCCGTGTCCTCAGTTCGCAATATGAAATGAACTTCGTTTCCCGAGCCTGTCGGTTCTCCAACTCGTTCATTTCATTTGCTCACTGGGCTCTGCAAAGCTAACCGTCCAACG
>JAZRWV010000001.1:0-10045 GCA_045599925.1 Myxococcota bacterium | reverse complement strand
GAAGATTGCATCGCTCGAAAATGAACGTACTAACGCCAATTCAAGAATTGCAACGCTCGAAAATGAACGTACTAACGCCAATTCGAAGATTGCATCGCTCGAAAATGAACGTACTAACGCCAATTCAAGAATTGCATCGCTCGAAAATGAACGTACTAACGCCAATTCAAGAATTGCATCGCTCGAAAATGAACGAACCAACGCCAATTCGAAGATTGCATCGCTCGAAAATGAACGTACTAACGCCAATTCGAAGATTGCATCGCTCGAAAATGAACGAACCAACGCCAATTCGAAGATTGCATCGCTCGAAAATGAACGTACCAACGCCAATTCGAAGATTGCATCGCTCGAAAATGAACGTTCAAATGCCAATAACCGCATAGCTTCTCTCGAAAGTGAGAGAACTGCTGCTCAGCGAAAAGCCGACAGTTATGCCCAGAATAATGCCGGACTTGCAGCTCAGAACGCAGAACTCATTCAGAAACTTGCTCAGCAGGATGCTGAAATGGCTAAGCTGAATGAGGAGGTTCTTGCCGGTGGTGCCGCTCGTAAAAAACTTAAGGAACTCGAATCCGCAAGTGAAACCAGAACGACTCAACAGGAAGCTGAAATTGCTGAGCTTAAAGCACAGGCTAGACAGGGCAGACATGCTCGTGAACAGCTCCTCGCGATGCAGGCTGAAAATGAACAGCTCCGAAATCAGCTGACAGATGCTCAGACACAAATGGCTGCTACAACTGTTGAAAATGCCGCTCCGGCATATGCTCAGATAGCAACAACAGTTCCGCCTATCGATTCTTCTGTTGGTGTCTCCGAATCTGCCAGAAATACAGTCGCGCCTATTGATCAAAATGCGGCTGCTCACGCCAGTGTGCGCGATATTCAGTACAAAAATAACATCGATGGTGGAATGCAGGTCGTCCTGAAAATGTCTGCACCTGTTGAAAAAGTTGAAAACCTTGACGCCGGTTCGCAAAAGAGCGTTCTTCGAATTGCAGGCGCTGTTTTGCCCGACAATTTCAATAAGAAATATGACACTTCTGCTTTCAATCAGGGCGTTCGTTTCATTGATTCCACTCAGGCTGATGGCGGAATTGAACTTATTGCTCAGTCTTCTTCCAGAACAATTGATTCCATAGAACAGAATGGTGATACCATTACATGGAATATCAGACCGCTTCGCGATGCTTCGACTCTTAAAGCACCTGTCGATAGACGTAACAATTCCATGCTGACAGCCGCTGAACCCAGCCCGTCTCTGATGGGATCTTCCTCTTATGGGGCTGCAAACAATCTGAAAAATTCGCCTCTTGCAAAACGCAAAATTACACTTGATATCCACGATGCAGATGTCAACGATCTTCTCAGACTTCTTTCTGATGAAATCAATACGAGCATCGTTGTCAGTCCTGAAGTAAAAGGAAATGTTACCCTTTCTCTCAAGAGCGTCCCGCTTGATCAGGCTCTCGATATCATCATGCGTATGCACGATCTCGGAATGCGTTACGAAGGTAATGTCATTTGGATCGCAAAGGCAGAGACTTTCAGAGCTGAAGAACAGGCTGCATTAAAAGCTGCTGAAATGCGTGAAAAACTTGAACCTCTTGAGGTTCGACTCATTCCCGTCAACTATGCACTTGCCAATGAACTGAGCGACAATATTAAAGACCTTCTGAGTTCCAGAGGATCTGTCAATATCGACTCTCGAACGAATACACTTATTCTGAAAGATGTGGCGGCAAACCTTGATGCTGCTGAAATTCTCGTTAGCAATCTTGATACTCAGACCCCACAGATTCTCATCGAAGCTCGTATCGTTGAAACACAGGCTAACTTCACAAAGGAAATTGGTATTCAGTGGGGTGGTGATGGCGTCGCAAGTGCTGCTACAGGTAATGCAACGGGTATCGTTTTCCCCTCCACAATCGGTATTGCTGGCGCTTCAACCAGTGATAATAACATGGGCGTTTCATCTACACCTAACTTTGCTGTGAACCTTCCTGCTGCTGTCGGTACCGGATCCGGTGGTGCTTTAGGTATTACACTTGGTTCTCTCGGTGGAACGATTAACCTCAATATCCGTTTGAGCTCTCTCGAAGAAAAAGGTTATCTGAAAATCGTTTCTTCTCCGAGAATTATGACACTCGACAATATTCAGGCCAGTATCGAATCCGGCGTCAGCATTCCTATCAGTGTCGTCAGTGCTGCTGGTGTTCAGACGGTATTCATCGATGCTAAGTTGAATCTTCAGGTAACGCCTCATGTCACTCGCGATGGCAATGTTTATCTCAAGATCGACATCACAAAGAACGAAGCTGACTTTGGTAATACCGGCGCAAACGGCGATCCTTCCATCATCCGTAAAGAAGCTCACACCGAACTTCTCGTGCCTGATGGCGACACAACCGTTATCGGCGGCATTTATTCCCGCAATACTTCACAGTCGATGAGTAGTGTGCCGTTCTGGGGGTCCATCCCCATCCTTGGCTATCTCTTCCGCAATACGTCTGAGACCGATAATAGAAATGAGCTCCTCATCTTTATTACGCCTCGCATTATCAATCGCGATGCCTCGATCTCTGCATCGGGTCATGGCTCATTCATTCCGCCCGTCGAACGCGACGATAAATCCAAATAATTTCATGTGTGCCCATTTGATTGGGCACGGAGGATATCATCATGAAAAAGATATTATCTTTTCTGGCTGTAGCCGGTATCGCCTGCTCGACGCTCGTCGGTTGTGTCGATGACAATCAGTATGTCGTTGCTCGTGGTTTCGTTTTGGGTGACTGCGATAGCACCGGTGATGATAACGCTTATGTCGGAACTATTACCTGTGATCCCGGTTCAGGTGGTGTCTTGCATGGCATGCAGCTTCAAATTATAAATTATATTACCGGTGAATCTCCATGGTCTGCTTCAGGCGGTGGCTCTGGAACCACTTTCGAGCCTGAAATCATTAACCCGGGCGTTATCTTTATTGATACCATTACCTTGAAATGCAAATCAATTGATGGGGATAGTTCTGCGTGTGATGGCATCGATCCCATTGAAAGGCAGATGAACTTTGCCATTTCTGGCAATAGCGGCGGTGCTTGTTTAGGTATTCCCATCGATATCTCTGAAATTGCTGGCTGGGGTGGTTCAAGCATCGTCGTTGATGGTTATGCTTCTTACCACGATTCCAGTTTGATCAAGGGAGATACAAGCCATGCTGCGATGTCGTTCACGTTTGCTAGTGGCGCTGGTGACTGCAGTAGCTTGACTGGTGAAGATGAAGAATAAAATCATATCATCATAAACTTTTCTAAGGCTGACTCTTATGGGGTCGGCCTTTTTTGTTGGCCTTGCTATTGGCCGAACGGCCAATACGCAAGGCCGCACGGCCTATCGCAAAGCGATACGGCCGCGCTTTTGCTCTCTGTCGGTTGTGGAAGGTCGCCTGCGGCGGCCAGGTGAGGGGTACAAAATACCCAAACAATACGCAAGGCCGCATGGCTGTTAATAAAAACAATCACAAATCACTTCAAAATGGTGATAAAATTCCACGACAACAGCCGATTGATTGTTCGCTGTTTCTTTCTATTTGCTCAAATAAAATCAAAGAGTCTTTGGGAACTAAAATTCTCAGTTTGTCAGGTTTGAATATGGATTTGATACAGATTCGGCGCACCCTTCATCAACATCCGGAAGTCGGATTTGAAGAATACTGGACTTCGGAATTTTTAGCAGATCAGCTCGAAAAATTAGGCCTTGAGGTTTATCGAAATATCGCAAAAACCGGACTCGTTGCCGTCCTGCCCGGAAAAAATCGCTCTCATGCCATTGGGTACAGGGCTGATATCGATGCATTGCCGATTGCTGAAAAACTCGATGTTCCATGGAAATCGACAAATGGTTGCATGCACGCATGCGGGCATGACGCTCATATGACAATTGCTCTTGGAACAGCTGAAAAACTCACTAATCTTGATGAAAAACTTGACTGTAATGTTGTCTTTGTATTTCAGCCCAATGAAGAAGGTGCTCCGGGTGAATTGCCTTCCGGCGCAGAACTGATGTGCAGTGAAGGGATTCTTGAACGCTTTCATATCGAAAAAATGATGGCTCTTCACTGCGATCCAACGCTTGAATCCGGAAAAATGGGCGTTTGTCGGGGGACTTTGTGGGCCGCTTCCGGACGCTTTGTTGTCCGGATTGTTGGTAAATCCGCTCACGCCGCTTATCCAGAGCAAGGACATGATGCATTATGGGCCGCATCTGACATGGTTTCAGCGATTTATGCCGCTCTGAACAGACTGCATTCTGCTTCTGTTCAGGAAGTCGCTTCCATCTGTAAACTCAATGCTGGAAATGCTTTTAATGTCATCGCAGGAAATGCACAGTTCGAAGGGATCATGCGGGCTCCTTCCAGAAAACATCTCGATGAAATCAAAAATATCATTCAAAATACTGTCAAATATGTCGCTGAATATGCCAATGTTCATGCCGAATGCGACTTTTTTTATGGGGCCAACGCCGTTATCAATGACGATGATATGACTCAGATCGCGTTGGACACATGGGGGGGGGCAAAAAATATACAAATGACAATGGCTTCTGAAGACTTTTCTCATTTCTCCGAACGCATTCCATGCTTTTATGCAATGCTCGGCATTTGCCCCTCTGGGGAAACTCTGCCACCTCTCCATTCCGATGTGTTTACTCTGGATGAATCTACACTCGCTGAGGCTGCAGACAGAATGATGCAGCTTATTCTTCAGCTTTCAAAACTCTTTTAAGGTTAACTAATGAAAAAAATAACTTTTTGCATTTTGGCTATCGCTTTTTTGAGCCTTGCTTCTGCTTGTTCGGATTCATCCGAATGCAAACAGGAATGTGTCGGAAATATCGCATATACCTGTGAAAATGGCGATTCCGTTCAAAATGACTGCGGGAGTGATACCTGCTTGAATGGAACTTGTATTCCTGCCCATGTTTGTGATGCCGACGACATTCGATGCGACAATGGTGTTCCGCAAAAATGTGTGAGCAATGTCTGGGTAAATCAGACGCCATGCGGACAGAATCAGGTTTGTAAAAACGGCAATTGCGAAATTGATAAACAGAACGAATCCTGTGAAAATGGAAAACTTCAGTGTTCACCAGCCGGTATTCCGCAAAAATGCGTCGACAAGGTATGGCTGATTCAGGCTGCATGCACTGAAGGAATGACTTGTAAAAACGGCATTTGCGAACCAGACGGGAGCTCTGCAAAAATCTGTGATGATGATGCAAAACAATGCAAAAATACGAATATTCCGCAAAAATGCATTGGCAACACTTGGGTGGATCAGACTCAGTGCTTAGAAGGAACACAATGCAAGGGGGGGGACTGCATTTCAACGACGCCTTCCGATAACAGAACACCGCGCGAGCAGCTCAGTTGTCAAAAAGGTGAACAGGCCAAATGTCAGACGACATCGGATGGGCATGTTTGGGCTGTCATCTGTCACGATGGCGATGTCGAAGACGATGATTGGGTATGGCCGGAAGATTGTTCTGCAGTCGGTCTTTCCTGCACTTCCGAAAAAGTTGATTATTCGGATGGCGAAGGAAAGTATATGGATGCATGGTGTAAATGCAATTCCGATGCAGAATGCAAATCCGCTTATCCTGATGAAAATCTGACTTGTGTCGACCAGTACTGCGATATAATCGAATAGCAATATTGTATTCAATTCGGAAGCTGTCTCGGCGTCGGTGCTTATGTCGCTCTCGTCGAAAATGACATCGATGGTCACATGGTGTCCATGGTCGGTCAGCTCGATCACTGCTTCGTTCCGTTCTGCGAACTCGTCGATCCGAAAACCCTCGTTACCGAAGTTCGTTACATCAATCCCGACAGCGATTTCCACAAACTCGCCGTTCTCCTCAGCGATGAGCTCGGTTCGAAACTGTAATTTTTGATTTGGATGCTCGCCTATCGTCGTGCCGATAGCACGACGATACGGCTCGCTGGCGGCGCTATTGGCTTTGCCAATACGCGCCTTTTTTTTGAAATTGCATTTCACGGCGTATTGGATAACTGCACAGTCAGAATATCACACCGTGTTATGACAATAGGCGAACATTGAGCCGGCAATCCTGCTAATGGCACTTGTAATTGCATTTCTCTTGGCACGAAGTCAGTTCCTCTTGCGTTAGTTCGCCTTTATTGAACTTTTCTTCGCAGTGGATTGGGCATTGCTTTCTTTTGATGCGGCAATTGCGAATTGCCATAAATGCGCCCCCACTTCCTGCCTGTGGGTTGATTTTTCTCATCTGCTGTTTGTGCTCTGAGGCTTTTTCTTTTTTGTTGTTTTGGGCCGATGCATCTTTTTGTTCTTGAGCTGATGGACTATTTTCGGATGGAACGGCTTGTGGTGATTCAGAACCGTCGGACGCGTTTTGCGCCAGTGCATGAGTCGATGAAAAAATGAAAATCAATGTGATGATGAGAATCGAATATTTTTTCATGATGAGACCTATATATTCATATCATTCGCAAGTAATATTGCGAATAGCTATTATGATAAAAAAAATTTTGTTCTGCAATTATTCTCTTCACTTTATTCATTTTCTCGCTTGACTCGCTGCTTTAGGCGAGAGATATCGAATGTGTATTTTATGTTCACTGAAATTGCGAACATGTTTATTATGATCGGCGCATTAGTAATAGAGGTAAAGAAATGACGGAATTTTTGTATGAACAGACGGATATTAAAAGTGCGATGGCGAAGCATGCGGTTTATGACAGTGTATTTACGAATCTATTTCGTGATCCTGAGTATACGATTCAACTGTATCGGGCGCTTCATCCGGAAGACATAGAGGCGCGGGCTGAAGATATTACAGTTGTGACGCTTCAGAATGTGCTGGTGAATCAATTTTATAACGATCTTGGATTTACGATTGGGAATCGACTGATGATTCTCGTGGAAGCGCAGAGTACGTGGTCAGATAACATTCTGGTGCGGGCGTTGCTGTATTTGACAAAGACGATTCACAATTATCTGATCGAGACCAGGCAGTATGTGTATGGGAGAAAGAAAGTGACTTTTCCGAAGCCGGAAATTTACGTGATTTATACCGGGGATGTGGAAAGTATGGGAAAATGTCGAGCAATGTCTCATGTCCTGTCATTGAGTCGTGACTTTTTCGATGGAGATTCCGGTGATCTGGATGTAAAGGCGAAGATCGTTTATGATGGTCAGAAGGGGGATATTGTTTATCAGTATGTGATGTTCACGAAGATCTGCAGAGAGCAAATTCGAAAATATGGCAAAACCCGGAAGGCTATTTTGGAAACGATTCGGATCTGTAAAGATCGGGATGTGCTGAAAAAATACCTTCAAAGTCGGGAAAGTGAGGCTGTTGATATTATGATTACGTTATTCAGTTTTGAGGAAATATTAGATGGTTATGTGCAGGATGAGCTGAGAATTGTAAAAGAAGAGACGCGCGCGGCTCAAGAGGAAACGCGTGCGGCTCAAGAGGAAACACGTGCGGCGAATGAACGGGCAAATGTTGCAGAAGAGAGGACTCGTGCCGCTCAAGAGGAGATTCGTTTGGCGAATGAACGAGCGAATGTTGCTGAAAAGAACATGAAACAAGCCGCATTCAGGCTATATAACCTGGGAGTGTCTTTACCTGTGATTGCGCAGTCGTTGTCTTTGGATTTGGACACAGTCCATGCTTTGATTCAGGAAGACCAGGCGCCGCATCATGGGAATGTTCCTGAATCCAGGATTGAAAAGATTTAAGCATGTCGACAAAAATTGTTGTTTTACGGCGGACGCGCGGCGTCCCTGTCGAAGGCCATAAGGCGCGTATTGCCGCAGGCAATAGCGCCGATCGCGAACCGTAGAGCCGCAAATTTTTGCGGCTCAAGGCGAGCCCGTTCATGTAATCGCGTTGCACGCAACGCGGCAAGGACGTATGCGCCGATGGGCGCATAGGCCGCACTGCGCGGCGTATCGGCTAACGGCCGATAGCCGCGCCCCAATGCTCGCCATTCCCCATGTTTTATGATAAATCATTGATGCGGTCATAATAAAATAGCCGCGTTGGAGGGGAACGAGATGTCAGAGAAGCTAAAACCAGGCGCATTGTTGGAGAGTTACAAGAATTTTATCGATTGGAACGCATATTACGTCGATAAAACGCTGTTTATTGAGCAGGTTTTGGACAATCCGAACAAAGTTCAGCTTTATACGCGGCCGCGAAGGTTCGGCAAGACGCTCGCTATGATGACTTTAAAGACTTTTTTGGAGAAAAAGGTCGAGCACAACGGCAATCTGTTCGATCCGCGCCCCTATTTTAAGGGTAAAAAAATCATGAACTGCTGCGAACGGATTTTGTCGCGAATGGGACAACATCCGGTGATTTTTCTGACCCTGAAGGACTGCGGATGGCCGACGTATTCTCAAGCCATCAATCAGTTTAAGAAGGTGTTTGCATTTTGTTTTCAAGACTTTGAAGACCAAATTGCCAGCGTTTTAACCCACCCGGCAGATTTGGAACTGCTCGATCAATTTCGATGTGGAACGAGTTCGGACGACACGCTCTGCACTGCCTTACAGCAATTGTCAAAATGGATTTTCAAGGCAACTGGCGTCAAACCCTATATTCTCATCGACGAATACGATGTGCCGCTGCAGTGGGCTTATATCAATGGTTATTACGACGAAATGGTCTCGTTCATTCGCTCACTGTTCAGCAGCGGCATGAAGACCAATGACGATAACTTCGAGAAAGCCATTTTGACCGGTTGTATGCGTATTTCGAAAGAATCGATATTTACCGGCTTTAACAATCTTGCGGTCTATTCGATTTCGACAGAGATGGATCGCGAATATTTTGGTTTTACTGACGATGAAGTCAAAGAAATGCTCGATTATTATGATATTAGTGAGCATTTAAGTGAAATTCACGACTGGTATGACGGTTACCTTTTCGGAAAGAATCACGTCTTTAATCCGTTTAGCCTGGTTCAATGTGTCGAGATTTTGGCAAAAGATTACAAAGATCCATTTCGTTGTTACTGGGTCAATTCGAGTGGCAATGATATCATTCGCGACCTCATCCGACACAATGAATGCCGCGATGATCTCGAAGCTTTGCTTCGTGGTGAACCGATTTACAAGCCAATTTATGAATCGATAACTTATCGGGATTTGGATAGTTTTGACCAAAATATTTGGACGTTTTTATATTTCACCGGATATATTAAAAGCCTGTCAAAACAACAAATTGGTAATAAATGGATTCATGAACTGGTTCTCGTCAATCGGGAAATTCATTCCATTTTTCCACAGTTCATCGATTCTTTATTTTACGAAACCGTTAAAAAGCAGGATTTGTCGGCATTTTATCAGGCCATATGGGACAAAAATCCGGATGTTATCAAGAAATTTATCAACACCATTCTGTTCAATATGGTCAGTTATTACGACACGCAGGAAAATTTTTATCACGGCATGATGCTTGGCATTTTGTCCCAATTATATCGATATAAAATCAAGTCCAATCGAGAAGAAGGATTGGGGAGAACAGATATCGTTTTGCGAGATATCCAGGAAGATCGTGCGATTGTCTTTGAATTTAAATGGTGTAAAGAAAAGAAAGACCTCAATTCAGTTCCACAAATTGCGATTGAACAGGTTCGCCAGAAAAAATATGCGGAAGAAATTCATAATGAGGGTTATAAGACCGTTCACGTTGTCGGTATTGGTTTTTGTGACAAGGCGTGTGCTGTTCAAATTGAAGAGATGTAAGGTGCGGCGTATCGGCCCGTAGAGACGTGCGTTTCGCGCGTCTCCACGGCCGATACGCAGCGCCCAGCGAGCTGTAAATTCGGATTCCAAATGGGGAATAAATGCGGTAGTAATTATGTTGCATCTTGTATTGGTGCCAGAATTCATTCCTTTTTGGGCACCGGGATTCATTCCTGTTTCTCAAACTTCTTTATGGAATCACATTTGTCATGAGCACTCAAAAAAGCCTGATTGTTGTCTGTTTA